>CAYYPN010000256.1:0-4613 GCA_964473545.1 uncultured Planctomycetaceae bacterium | reverse complement strand
CGACGAAGCGCCGGTCGTGCTCGTTTCGCGTCCCGGGCGCGACCTGGTCCTGCCGGCCGATGCGCAACTGCCTTTGCGCATCGAGGCCTCCGACGACATCGGGCTCGGCCGCGTCGCCCTGCAGATCCGCCGGGGTTCCGACGACTGGACCGACCTTGCCGACTGGCCGGTTGATTCCGGGGGCGACCGGACCCATCACGAAATCACGCACGCGCTGAACCTGGCGTCACTCGACGTGAAGGTCGGGCAGGTGATTCTCTACCGTGCCGCGGCCGCCGACCGGCGCGAGCCGACGCCCAACGTCGGCACCAGCCACACCTGGTCGATCACCATCACCGAGGCCGCGGCCGGCGAGTCGGTGTTGATCGCCGAATCCAGACGTTTGCTCGAATCGCTCCGCCGCATCCTCGCCTTGCAGAAGGACAACCGGGTCGAGGTCGACATGGACCGGCCGGTCGAGCCGATCCGCAGTCGCCAGGGCCGCGTGCGCGACCTGACCATCGACACCGTCGACGCTCAGCGTCAATCGGTCCGCCCGCCGCAGGCGGCGATCGACACGCTCGTGCAACTGGCCGACGGCCCGATGCTGCGCCTGGTGCAACTGCTCAACGACTTCGGCGGCGCGTACGCCGACCGCCTGCCCGCCAAGGGCCGCATCCTCGAAACGATGGACCACATCATCGAGGTGCTCGAATCGCTGATCGGCGAGGTCGAGCGCAACCTCGCCCAGGCCGAGAAGGCCGACCAGTTGCTCAAACAGATGTCCGCCGAGGAGCGTGACCAGGCGTTGCAGGGTGTGCGCGACATGCTGCGCAAGCTGCGCGACTTCACCGCCGAACAGGACCAGGTCATCGCGGACACCGAGGCGCTGGCCCGCAAGGGCGAGGATTTCACCGAGGCCGAGCTTCAGAAGATCGACATGCTCAGGGGCACCGAAGACCAGTGGGCATCGATCTTCACCGAATCGGTCAAGGACCTGAACAAGCTGACCGAGCAGGGCTTCGCCGACCAGACCATCGCCAACGATTACAAGGAGATGGTCGAGCAGATCGAGGAAGCCAGCCGCAAACTGGACCAGAAGCTGGTGGAACTGGCGGTGCCGCGTGAGCAGGCGGGGCGTGAGATGGCCGAGAGCCTGGTCGAGGAGATGGAGATGTGGCTGCCGGCGGGTGCGGACAACATCAAGTGGATGATGGAAGAGCCTCTGGACATGCCCGAGATTCCGATGGTCGACCTGCCGGACCAGTTGCACGATCTGATCGGCGAGTTGATCGAGGACCAGGATGAACTGAACGACATGGCGGAGGACGTGACCAGCGCGTGGGCCGACTCGATCGCCGAGGGCGCGGGCTGGGAGGTGGCGGGCGGTCCGATCAGCAACTTCAGCGCGGTGGGCAAGACCGGCAACCAGCTCCCGGACAACAACGAAGCGTCGGGTCGCGCCGGCGAGGGCCGCAGCGGGCGCAGCCAGGGCCAGATGGTCGAGAACGTCGCCAAGGGGCTGGGCGGTCGCAAGACGCCGACGCGCATCACCAACGACCCGTACGAGCAGGGCGTGGTCAAGGAACTGCAACAGATGGCCACGAGCGGCGCGACCGGCGGGGGCAAGGCGCGCGGGGCCGGGCAGGAGGGCCTGCAGGGCGAAAGCCCCCCGCCGCTGTACGACGGCCTGAACTTCATGAAAAACTGGCAGCAGCGCATCCGCGCCAAGGCCCAGCGCACCGCCGGTCAGTTGAAGATGGTCCGCGTGACCAGCCCGGACCTGACCGAGATCGTCGCGTTGATGAGCCGCGCCGAGCAGGAAGCCGCCGAAGGCCGGTACCAGGACATGTTCCAGACCCAGCGGATGGTGCTCAACCAGTTGCAGCAGGCCCAGGACCTGGTGGCGCGGGACGTGTCGCTGCGGGTGGACCGGGCTTACCACGCCCCGGCCGATCAGCGTCGGCCCGTGCTCGACGCGGCCGACGAGCCGGTGCCGATGGAATACCGCCAGGCGGTGCGGCGGTACTTCGACAACCTCAGCGGGGAATGATGGGATTTCGAATTTCAAATTTGAGATCTCGGACGGCGCTCGTGGTGTTGCTCGTGGGTGTGGGCATCGCGCGCGCCGACTCACCCAGGTGGGCGCTGGAGGCCTGGCCTTACCGCGCGCGCATCGAGTGCCCCGCCGGTGAGGGCGATGTGGCGCATGTCACGGTTTCGGCAGGCGGGCGCACGACCGACGACGGCCGCGACCTGCGACTGGTCGATGCCGACGGGTCCTACCGCCACTTCGACATCCTTCACCACGACCCGGAGCTGGAGACGAAGATCCGCTTCCGTCCCGACCCCGGAAAAGTCACGACGACCTGGCTGTATTACGGCAACGAGCGCGCCGCGCAAATGGACACGGCCAACCCGGGCCTGGCCGACGCCCTGGCCGCGCACGAGATGTGGTCCCGCCGCAACGCCCAGCGCCGGACCGCCGTCGCCCGGCGTGACCGGCTCCAGGCCGCCCTTGCCACCGCCCGTGGGGAGCTGGATCGCGCCGTAGCAGCGCACGATGCGAACGACCCCAACGCGCCCGATCCGATGACCGGCCATGCCGCCCAGCGCGTCGCCGACCTCGAAGCCCAACTCAGGCAAATCGACGTGCCGGACGTCGGCCCCGAACCGGTCGTGCCCGAGGCATGGCAGGCGGCGCGCGGCGTGCTCCTGCGCACCTACCGCAAGCCCCCCGACCAGGCCGGCGACCATCCCGACGACATCCAGGGCATCTACCGCATGATCGAACGCGGCACGCTCGAGGGCGCCGGCTTCCGCGACGGGATCAGCGACGGCTACAACCCCTTCGGCCCGAGCGATGGCTACGTCAGCAGCTATGCGGCCTACCTGCGCATCGACAAGCCCGGCCGCTTCGGCCTGGCCACCGTCAGCGATGACGGGTCGTGGGTCTTCCTCGGCGACAAACTCGTCGTCGCCTGGCCCGGCGGCCACGGACACGAAGAAGGCGCCCGCGGCGAGAAGAACGGCTTCGTCCATCTCGACAAGGGCGTGCATCACATCCGCTACTTCCACGAAGAAGGCGGCGGCGGACAGATGGCTTACCTCGCCTGGCAACCTCCGGGGGCCGAACGCTTCGAACCGATCCCCAAAACGCAGTGGACCGGCGTCCGCCAAGCGAAGGTCAGCCATTACGAAGCGAAGGACCAGCCGATCCTGGCCGTGCCCGAGATCCATGTGCGGGACACGTACTGGATCGACAACTCCGACGATCGCCAGGCGACGCGACTCGTCTGCGTCGACCGCAGCGCCGCGCCGAAAGGGGCGCAGGTCACCTGGCGTTTCGGCGACGGGCTCAGCGCTTCCGGGGGCGGCGAGAAGGTCGAACATGTGTACTTTCGACTGGGCCGGCCCGAGATCACGCTGACGGTGAAGGACCCGTCCGGGCGCAGCGATTCGGTGACGGTGTCGCCGCGCCTCTGGCAGGTCGACGTTGTCGCCCAGAGCACGCACAGCTACGGCCAGACGAAGGACTACGTCCGGGCCGCGGCGGGGTACGACCTGTCGAAAATGGCGCGGGATGACCTGAAGCGGTATGCCGAATTCTGGGGGTTCATCGAGCGGCCGAGCGAACACTTCGCCGCGGCCCGCGCCTTCGTCGAACGCTTCGGCGACGACCCGGCGGCGGGCGAGCTCGCGGCCGGCGGCGCCGAGGCGGCGCTCGATCCGGAGGTCGACCAGCCTGCCCGGGCCGAACGTTTGCTCGAACTCGCCGCCCGGCGCACCGAATCGATCGGCCAGCGCGAAGCGTTGACGCTCGACCGGGCGGATGTGCTGGCGTGGCGTCTGGATGATCCCAACCAGGCCCAGCGTCTGTACCAGCAGACGCGGGACCAGGTCGAGCAACGCGAGTCCGGCGGGGAAAGCCGCGCCCGACGCGCCACGGTCGGGCTGGGCGATTGCGCCCTGCTCAACGCCGACTACGATCGTGCCGAGAAGCTGTACCGCATGGCCGAGTCGATGAGCGACGACCCGCTGGATCAGCCGCAGGAACTGGCCCGCAGCGGCAGCTATGGCTACGTCGTCGAGGATCTGCTGGCGCGCGATGAGTACGAATACGCCATCCGATCGCTGGACCGGTGGGAGCGCGAGCTGCCCACGCAGAAACTCGAAGGCTACTCGTTCTTCCTGCGGGGCAAGGTGTTGTTCGTGCGCAAGCCGTCGACTTTGGCGTTGAAGTACCTGGAGTTGGCCGAGCGTGTGGCGCCGGATGCGGTGCACGTGCCGGAGGCGGTGTGGCTGCGGGCGAACTGCCTGATGGGTCTGGAGCGGTACGAGGAGGCGTTGGTGCAACTGGCCCGCATCCGCAACGAGTTCACGTACAGCAACTACTACGATCGCGCCCCTGGAAGGATTGCCGAATGTCGGAAGAAGTTGACCGCCGACGGCGCGGAGGGAGGTAAGGGATGAGACAGGGTGTGGCGCTCGTCGTGTGTTTTCTGTTCGCCGGCATGGCCGTCGCGGACGACCCGAATGCTTCAGCCAACGACGTCGACCTGCTGTTCAACGGCGACTTTGAACAGGTCGACGAACACGCGCGCCTGCCGGTCGGTTGGACGACCAAACACCCG
>CAYYPN010000255.1:0-4628 GCA_964473545.1 uncultured Planctomycetaceae bacterium | reverse complement strand
CTGTTCGCCATGACCCGCACCGGCGAAGTCTACCGCGTCGGCCAGCCGGCCAACCGTGCCGCCCCAGCCAATCGGGTTCGACTGTCCAGCAAAAGGAGAACCGCCGGCAAAACCGCCGCATGATGAAATCGTCAACAACCGATCGTTCGAGGCGTAGGACGGCATGCCCGCGACGCCATTGACTGCACGGTCAAGCGTCGCGTCGCGCCGGTGACCGCGACTTGCCTTTATTCGGCCCGGTCGATCTTCGTGCCGCTGATTCATCAGAACCTCGCGGTTCGATGAGTCTGCGGAGATCCGCCGGTGACCGCGCTCATGTGAATTCGGCCCGGCCGACGCGAACAAGGTTTTATTCAGCCCGGGAACACCGCTTCGACCCAAAAGGGATCGAACCGCCCGGTGACTGCGAAGAGATGAATCCACCCGCCACGCCCGCACGATCGACGCCGTATCACTCCCGAGCACCGAACAGACAAATGCACGAACCATAGCACTTAACCGTTGACTTACAGCCCCTACAGAGATAAAGGCTTTGCGTGTCATGTTCATGTTGCGCCTGTTGAAAACGTCCGGTCGGGGCATGACTAGCGCGGCTGCCAGCCGCGCGTGGACTCGCGAATCTCCAGTTCGATCTGCGCCGGTTCGATCATGAGCGGGCCGATCCATGGGCGGTGGGGAAGCTGCTTCATCCACTGCACGCAACCGCCGACCAGTGAAGAGACGTCGGCGCGGCCCAGTGTCGTGACCGACGGGACCATGTAGGCCGCCCGCTGACCATTGATCGCGCACACCGCCACGTCGCGTCCGGCTTGCAGGCCCCGGTCGGCCAAGGCACGCACCGTTCCGATCGCCGCCGCCTCGGTGATGCCCAGCACCGCGTCGACCGCATCGCCATGGTCGGTCACAAATTGCGTCGCGGTGCGATACGCCCCGGTGATGGCGTTGGAAAACGGCTG
This sequence comes from uncultured Planctomycetaceae bacterium, assembly GCA_964473545.1. Classification (GTDB taxonomy): domain Bacteria; phylum Planctomycetota; class Phycisphaerae; order Phycisphaerales; family Zrk34; genus CAYWKS01. The sequence continues at coordinate 3,672 of CAYYPN010000255.1, read as the reverse complement.
CACCGGTTCGTGGACCAGGGGCCCGTCCAGTCGATGCCGCGCCATCCACAAACGCCACTGCTGAATGCGGCCCAGCACGACCGGGTCCTCCGGCTGCGCGTTCAGGCACGCAATCCGTCGGCAGCCGATCTCGTAAAGATGATCCAGCAGCAGGTGCACCGATGACAGGGGAAACTGGCGCAGCGACGGCGTGTTGTGTTCCGACCAGTCATAGTCGAGCACGACGATCGCACGTTCCGCGTTGTTCAGCTCATCGTTGACCGCCGACGGCGGCGGCCCGCTCAGCGGCAGGAAGAACACCCCTTCAAACCCGCGCAGCGTGCGGAGCAGCGTCGGGTCGTCCCAGTGGGCGTAGTAGACCATGCGCAGTGAGCAGTGGTGTTTGTCGGCGGTGCGGACGATGACGCTTTGCCAGGCTTGCACCTCCGAGGAATCGAAGGCCGGGACCAGCATGGCCAACTGGCACACGCCGTCTTCGGGTTGGGTGCGGCGGCGGACGTGCAGGCGTCCGCCGGGCTGGCGGGTGAGCAGGCCGTCGTCGACGAGCTTCTGGACCGCCTTGCGCGCGGTCATCGTGCTGACGCCGATTTCGTCAGCCAGCCGCCGCTCACTGGGCAGGGCATGCAGGTGATAATCGCCGTGCTGGATACGCTGACCCAGTCGATTGGCAACGGTGAGATACTTGGCCTTGGCCACGTGGGAATCCTTCCAGTCGGCCCGAATGGTGGACGGCCGCATAAGCGCCGCCTGAATCATACCATCCACATCATCAATATAGCCCGTGTGCCGAGCCAATCAATAGCGGAATCATCTAAAATATGCGTATCATATATTGAATCGGCCAAAATCCGCCCTGCAGGTGATTAAATTATGGTACAATGAGATGTCGCATAGCGTCTGGGAGGACCGGTGGCCTTGCCAGCATCTACTTATTAGGAGCCTTGCCATGCCTCACCTGCTGACCGTGTCGATCGTCGTCCTTGCCGTGGGATTTGCGTTGAATCTGGCCGCTCCCGCCCAGGCCCAGCAGCCTTTGGATCGGTCCCTGCAGATGCAGCCGGTGCCGGGTGGTCTGGCGCTCAACGCGGCGCACATCTGGGCCCCGAGCGAGCAGTTCGATCGCATCGCCGACACGGGTGTGAGCTACATCCGCCACGCGACATTCTGGAAGGAGATCGAAAGGCAGAAGGGCGAGTACGACTTTTCACGGATGCAGGGGGTCGTCGACGCCTTGGAGCCGCAGGGCGTGGGGGTGTTGTTCATCCTGGCGTACAACAATCCGCTGTACGAGAATCACGGCGCCGCGGCGATCATCACGGATGAAGGCCGGCAGGCTTTCGCCGATTTCTGTGCCGCCGCCGCCGAACACTTCCGGGGCCGGAAGGTCATCTGGGAGATCTGGAACGAGCCGAACGTGCGCACATTCTGGGACCGCCAGCGCACGCCCAACTCGGACGAGTATGCCGACGAGTATGTCGCGCTGGTGAATGAGGTCGTGCCGGCGATGCGCAAGGCGGATCCGCGTGGCGTGATCTTCGCCGGCAGCGTGTCATGTCTCTGGAAAGACTCGTATAGCTGGTCGAAACGCTGTTTTGAGCAGGGAATTCTCGCCAACGATTTCGATGCGTGGTCGGTGCATCCGTACAACTTCAAGCGGCCCGAGGATTACTTCGCAGCGTACGAACACATGCGCAAGCTGATGCGCGAGCATGGCGGGCGCACGAAGATCATGGTCAACACCGAGCGGGGCTTTCCCCTGGGCGAGGCCGAGGGCTTCGCCGGCGGCGACCGCGACATGCAGGAGGAATTTCAGGCAGCACACTTCGTCCGCCAGTACATGGTCGACATGCTCTGCGACATCCGCATGACCGTCTGGTACCGCTGGAACGATCCGAAGTTCGGCATCGTGCACGGCCAGAACGAGCGACCGGCCCTGCAGGCATGCAAGACGCTCACTACCGAACTGAACGGTTACAAACTGATCGATCGGGTGAAGACCGAATCGGACCTGGACTTCGTGCTGCTGTTCCGCAACGCCCGCGGCGAGGACAAACTCGTCGCCTGGACCGCGCCCCCGGAAGGCAAGAGCCCCGACCAGGCGGTGGACCATGAACTCGTCATCCCCGTCGGCCGGGCCCGGTCCATCACCGCCACCGACCTGTACGGCAAGGACCTGGGCAGCCTCCCCGTCCGCGGCGGCAAGACCCAGGTCACGCTGACCGCATTCCCGCAATACCTGACGCTGCGCTGAACATGAAAGGGCTTCGGCGGGGTTGGCACGTGAAATGTTAGATCATTATGATATAAAATCAAAAAATACCGGATCGATATTTGACTGTCCTCGCGGCATGTGGTTTAATTCAGTCGGACTGTGGATGTCCGAACAGACTGGCCGCTTCTTCAACGAATCCGAATCGTTTGGCAACAGGAGGAACCCTAATGAGCACTCGCAAGACAAAGACGCAGATGCAGACGCTGGCCGTGGCCGTGGCCGCGATGACGGTGTTTCTGGCAGCGCCGCTGCACGCGGCGCTGCAGTGGACCGGTGACACGACCGTCAACGACGACTGGTTCGATGGCAACAACTGGTCGGGGTCTGTCGTGCCCGGTATTGCCGACAACGTCGATCTCTGGAACGTCGGCAGCCCGACCAACCCCATCGTCATCAACAACTCCACCCTGACCGCCGAGGCCAATTCCATCGACATGGCCGACTCCGGACAGAATGCGCCAGCGTACCTGGACGTTCATACCGACCTGAACGTCGACGAGCGCATCCTCATCGGCTGGTTCAACCACGACGTCCGTATGCGCCAGTTCGGCGGGACCGTTTCCGCTGGATCGATGGACATCGCGGTCAACCGCACCGGCAACGACCGGCGCTATGAACTGCATAACGCCGGCTCCACGCTGAACATCGCCAATGATCTGAAGGTCGGTGCCGGTGGACCGGCGAAGTTTGTGCAGAACGACGGCGATGTCAACGTCGGCGGTGAATTGTGGGTCCATGGCGAGGCAACCAACAGCTACGACATGATCGCCGGCTCGCTCGACGTCGCGTCCAAAATGGTTGTCGGCTGGCGCACCGCCGGCGCGTTCACCCACACCGGCGGCCAGGTCCGTGTCGAAGGCGACATCCAGGTCGACAACAACAACCACGCCGTGGCCGTGGGCGGTGCCGAGTATGTCATCAGCGACGGCGCCCAGCTCGACGCCAACGGTTCGGTCATCCTCGGCAACACCCGCGCCGAGGCTCCGGCGATCGGCACCTTCCGCGTCAACGGCAGCGGCGACGGCACCGCGTCGATCGATGTCGACGGATGGATTCAGCAGACCGCCGGCGACGGCAACGGCACCGGTCAACTGACGCTGCAACCTGATGCGTCGGGCCTGATCGAGATCAACGTCGACGGCAACGTGACCTTCAGCAGCGACTCGATGCTCGAGATCGATCCGCTGTACACCCCGACGGCCGGCGATAGCTGGCTGGCGATGTCCTGGACCGGCGACCTGACGCAGGACGGCAATGGCCTGGTCCTCACGGACGACTCTGCCGCGGGTTGGGACTTCGAACTCGACGAGCAGGCCAAGACGTTGACGATCAACTACATCCCCGAGCCGGCGACGATCGCGTTGCTGGGCCTGGGCGGTCTGATGCTCGTCCGACGCCGC
>CAYYPN010000254.1:0-4707 GCA_964473545.1 uncultured Planctomycetaceae bacterium | reverse complement strand
TTCACCGGCGGTCGGCTCGGCTTCGTCGATCTCGTTGGCCTGGAACTCGTAAAGCTCGAGTTGCTGGCGACGCAGGGCCGCCGACGCTTCCAACTCGGCCTTGCGCCCGGCCAGGTCGTGGTGCCGGCGGTGTAGTTCGGCGAACCGTTGGCGCAGGGCCTCGGCTTCGGCGAAACGGTCGAGCATCGCCAACTGGTTGGCCGGCTTGAGCAGGTACTGGTGGTCGTGCTGGCCGTGCACGTCCACGAGCAGTTCGCCGATCTGCTGGAGCATGGGCACGGTCGCGGGCTGGCCGTTGATCGCGACGCCGGTGCGGCCGGAGGCGAAGAGCTTGCGGGTAATCAGCAGTTGCTCGCCGGGCTGGTCGGGATCGAGCCCGGCGTCGGCGATGGCGTTGATCTGCTCGATGATGGCCCGGTCGTACAGTTCGAACACGCCGCTGACCCGGCCTTCGTCCGCCCCGTCGCGCAGGAGGTCGCCGGCCTTGCGCAGGCCCAGCAACACCTCGAACGACCCGATGATCAGGCTCTTGCCCGCGCCGGTCTGGCCGGTGAAGCAATTCAGGCCATCGCCGAACTCGATGTGAGCGTCCTCGATGACGGCGAGGTTCGAGATGTGCAGTTCGCGTAGCATCCGTGCGTTGGCGAGTCGAATCAACCGCTCAGATCGCCGAGGTCGCTGAGTATCTCTTGTAGTTGTTGATACAAGTGAGGCATATCGCGCGTCGCCGTTTCCCAGACGATGGTGACTTGAACCGTATCGTATCCGTGAATCACCCGATCACGCATCCCCGCGATGTCGCGCCAGGGGATTTGGGGGTAGGCCAGACGCATCTCGGGGGACAATCGTTTGGCGGCTTCGCCAAGTATTTCGATGCGGCGGATCACCGCGTCTTGTGTGCGAGGGTCGGCGGCAAATTGCTCGAGAGTCATGCCGTCGATATAGCCGCCGATGAGCGCGGCCGCGTCAGTCATGTCAGTGATGGCATCCCGGTCATGCGGCATGGATGACCTCGACGGAGGAGAGGATGGCCTGTCGCCGGTGAGGGTTACGCGACTCTTCCACGCCTCGCCGGGTCAGCACGTCAACGTCTCGGCCGAAAAGTTCGGTCAGTTCGCGCTGCATGGCGCTCAAGTCGAGCAACGAGTGATTGGTGCCATCGGCGAAGGTGAGCAGGACGTCCACATCGCTGGCGGCATGGAAGTCTTCACGCAACACCGAGCCGAAGACAGCAAACTCCGTAACCCGCCACTTGCGGCAGAATGCCTGGAGTCGCGATCGATCGACGTCAATCTGAATCGCCATGGGTCGGCTCCGGTCGATGCCAGCGGACATTTTCCCGGATGAAAGTATACCCGGCCAGGGCGTCGGCGACCGCGTGGAGGTAGGCGTCGATCCGGGTTTGGGTGTCGATGATCTGGACCATAACCGGCAGGTCGTCGCTGATCGCCAGCAGGTGTTGGTGGTGGATGCGGCGGTGGCGGCCGAACCCGCAACGGGCGCCTTGGACGGTGGCGCCGCCCATGTCGTGGTCGAGGGCCCGGGCGACGAGCCATTCGTGCAGCGGGTGGCCGTCGTGGCGATCGAGTTCGGTACAATAGATGGTCAGGCGCTGGCCCTGGATTTGTTCGTGGCTCATGGCGTTAGCTCCCATGGGATTCGAACAGGGCGCGGCCGAGGACGATCCCGACGTAACACGCGGCCAGGCCGACGATGACCGAGCCCAGCGCGTAACCGGCGGCCTCGGCGTAGCGGGACTGGCTGAGCAGGCGGAAGGTGTCGAGGGAGTAGGTGCTGAAGGTGGTCAGCGCCCCGATCAGGCCGACCTGGATGCCCAGGCGCAACGGGGCGCTTGCCCGGCCGGGGTCGAGCCAGACGAAGCACAACCCGATCAGCAGGCAGCCGACGAGGTTGACCGCGAGGGTGGCGAAGGGGAAGGTGCGGGGAGTGAGCGATTGGATAAGGTGGCCGGTGCCGTAGCGGACCAGCGCCCCGGCGGCGCCCCCGATCGCGATGGCGAAAACCGTTCGCATCGACGCGAATGTACGCTCGCCCGGGCCCTCGCTCAACTATGATTACCGTATAATGACAACGATCATGTCCTATCCGGTTGGCTTACGACGTGTCCTGATGCTTGCCGCGGTGGCGGTGTTGGCCGCTATTGCCGTGGCTCAGCCCAACGCGCCGACGGCTGCGCCCAACGCGAGCGGTTCGGCGGAACTCGCCGCAGGCGGTTCGCCGGAACTGGTTTACATCCTGCCCATCCACGGCCAGATCAACAAGCTCACCGCCGACGTGCTGGAGCGGGGTCTGACCGAGGCGCGCGATGCGGGGGCGGACGTGGTCGTGTTCGACGTCGACACGCCGGGGGGACTGGTCAGCGCCGCGATCGACATCAGCGGCCTGATCAAGAACATGCGCGACATCCACACCGTCGCGTGGGTCAATCCCGAGGCCATCAGCGCCGGGTCGCTGATCAGTTTGGCCTGTGACGAGATTGTCGTGGCGCCGCGGAGCAAGATCGGGGATTGCGCGGCGATCATGGTCGGGCCGCAGGGCCTGCAGAGCCTCGGCGAAACCGAGCGGGCCAAGATCGACAGCTACATCCTGGCCGAGTTCCGCGATTCGGCCCAGGCCAACGACTACCCGCTGGTGCTGTGTGAATCGATGGTCACGCTCGGCCCGGCGATCTACCGTATCCGCCACGCCGCCGACGACAAGGTCGAGTATGTCTACGCCGATCAGTTGCCCAAGTACGGCCTGAACGAAAACGACGCCAACACCGGCGACGCCAACAACGCTTCGCAGTCCGAGGGTTGGAAGATTGACAAGCTCGTCCTGCGCGAGCGTTCGTTGCTGACGATGCTGGACGACGAAGCGATCGAGTACGGCTTCGCCACGGCCACGATCGACACCCAGACCGAATTGCTCGAACACCTCGGTGTGGCCGATGCCCGCGTGGTGCGCCACGAGCAAAACTGGTCGGAAGTGCTCGTCGGTTACCTGACCTCGCCGATCATCCAGGGCTTGCTGACGATCATCCTGCTGATGGGTTTGTATTCGGAGATGCAGGCTCCGGGTATTGGCATCGCCGGCGCGATCGCGCTGCTGGCCGGGGCGATTCTGCTGGGCGCGCCGTACCTGGCGGGCATGGCGCAGTGGTGGGAGATCGTGCTGATCATCGTCGGGTTCGGTTTATTGGCGACGGAGTTGCTGGTCGTGCCGGGGTTCGGTTTCATCGGCATCACGGGGATCATGTGCGTGTTCGTCGGGTTGCTGCTGTCGATCGTGCCGAATGAAATTGGGCCCGGGGTCCTGCCGCAACTGCCGGCGACCTGGGATGCGCTGCTCAACGGCATCCTCACCCTGCTGGTTGCGTTCACGCTGTCGACGATCGGCATGGCGATCCTCACCAGGTACTTCGGGCGGATTCCGTTTGTCAGCCGCCTCATGCTCACCGGCGGTGAATCGACCGCCCTCGCCGACGCCCCGGGCGATGCGCCCGACGAGGTCGGCATCGTGAACGTCGGCGACGCCGGGCTCGCGCTCAACGACCTGCGACCGGCCGGCCGGGCGCAGTTCGACCGACGCACCGTCGACGTTGTCACCGTCGGGCCCTGGATCGAGTCGGGCTCGGGTGTGCGTGTCATCCAGATCCGCGGCAACCGCATCGTCGTCGAGGAGACGCCAACATGATCGAGCAACCCTGGGCATGGGTCGCCATCTTTACCGTTGCGGCACTGGCGCTGTTCGTCGTCGAAATCCTCGTCCCCTCCGGCGGGTTGATCGGGTCGCTGAGCCTGGTCAGCCTGCTCGGGGCCAACGTCGCCTTGTTCTTCATCAGCATTACCGCCGGGGTGATCGGATTGATCGCCTCGGCCGTGCTCGTGCCCGCGGCGGTGGCGCTGGGCGTGAAGGTCTTCCCCCACACGTTCATCGGCCGACGGCTGATCCTCGCCGATCGCCAGCCCGCCGATGAAAACGTACATTATTCCTCGGACACCAGCGATAACTACACCGGCCTCGTCGGCAAGCGCGGCGTGGTCGTGACCGAAATGCACCCGGTCGGCACGGTCAAATTCGACGACCGCCGCATCGAGTGCCTTTCCGACCGCGGCATCATCGAGCGCGGCACGTCCGTCGAGGTCGTCACCGTCCAGGGCATCGAAGTCAAGGTACGCCCCGTAGAATGAGACAAGGCGTGCGAGCCTCGGCTCGCATGCCCCGTCACCGTTTGCTGACAGACCATCATTCGCGATAATGGTTACCGCACCTACTCAACTGCAAGGAACTTGAACATGCTGCTCACGCTCGCCGCCGAACTCGGCACCGTCATTATGTGGGCCGTCGCCATCATTGGCGGCATCGTCGTCCTCGGGCTGTTCCTGCTGCTCATCCAGTACGTCAGCTTGTGGTTCCAGGCGTTGCTGTCGGGCGCGCGCGTGGCCATCCTCGACCTGATCGGCATGCGCTTCCGCAAGGTCAACCCCCAGGTGATCGTGCAGAGCCGCATCGAGGGCGTTAAAGCCGGGCTGGAGATCTCGACCAACCAGTTGGAAAGCCACTACCTGGCCGGCGGTGACGTGCGGCGGGTGGTGCGCGCCCTCATCGCCGCCGACCGCGCGAAGATCGACCTGCCGTGGGACTCGGCGTGCGCGATCGACCTGGCCGGCCGCGACATCCTCGACGCCGTGCAGACCAGCGTGA
>CAYYPN010000253.1:0-4709 GCA_964473545.1 uncultured Planctomycetaceae bacterium | reverse complement strand
CAATGGCCGACTGGGCCGATTGCTCATCACGTTGATCCTGTGTGCCGAGGGCGCGCTGGCTCAGCCGCTGCTCTATCTCAGTCTGTTCTTCAAACAACATCGGCAGGAGTACTATGACCGACTCGACGCTGTGCGCCTCAAGGGCGACTGGCTCGGATGGCTGCGGTTCTTTCTGGAAGGCGTGGAACAGACCGCACAGCAGGCCGCCGACACGGCAGGGAATATTCTGAAACTCTTCGACGAGGATCGCGCCAAGGTTGAGGAACTGGGCCGCAAGGCCGGTTCCGCTCATCGACTGCTTGAACTGCTGCGGCGGCACCCGATCACGACGATCCCCAACGCGACGGGCCAATTGAACCTGAGCGCGCCGACAGTGCGCAAAGCGATGGAAGCCCTGGCCGAGCTTGACATCGTCCGCGAGATCACCGGCAAGCAGCGCGACCGCATCTACATGTATGACCGATACGTGAGCATCCTCGACGAGGGCACCCAGCCGCTTTGGTAGTCTAATGTGACCGCCTGACGACAGCCGTCCTTGATCGCCTGTATGCTGCCCCGGTACGCCATGCGCAAACCTTCAAATTATTTGAAGGTCTGTACGCTACGTTTCGCGGGCGTTTAACGACCCAAGGCCACAGGATCAGCAGCAGCAACAACACGACCGCGACCATCATCGCCATCAAGATGTCTTGGCCGTGGTTCCTCCCTGGCCTCGATACCATGCAGCGGCGGCGGGAACGGCCGCCGTTGTTGACAGACTTTCTTTCGTGAGGAACACGAGGGGGCTGCAGCGTTCGGCGCTAGTGTGACGGCGCTGCCGGCTTCAGCCCGCAGTGCCAATACGTCCAGGCATGGCACAGCGTCGCGGCCTGATCCTACAACGACTTATGAACAGAAGTGCCAAAAGCGGCCGATTTCAAGTTCTGCGTCCCGGCCGAGGATGCGCGGACAGAGAACTGGCCTCGAATACCGTCCACCACCTCGGGCACGTCACCCATCGTGGAATTGACCGACTGTGCCGATCATCCCTCATCTCAATTCGGCTGTAGGTCTGTCAGCAGCGTTGCGAGAACCCGTTCCTCGTGGATCGCGACCCCCTGTTCCGACATTGACCTGGAAAGGCTCTGGTCCCAACTGGCCACGGCAGCATTGCCTTTCAACTCGCGACCACCGAGCGCAACGGCGGCGAGATAATCATCTCGCAGCATGCGCCAAGGGCGGGCCTCGTGTTCGGCCAGAATACGGTTAGCGATGCGGATGCCGCCCCAGTCGAAATCGCCGTGATAATGCAGGACAAACCCCGCACGGCAGAGCATGCGCAACAGCATCGTGGCGGCCGTCGTGGGTTGACCATCGATACAGACCAGCGGCCGGGCTGACGCCCCAAACCGAGTCGCCGCTGCGGCGACGACCGAGGCATTCTCGCACACAAATATCACACCCTTGGTCGTACTCGGTTCGAATACTGGTGGATGGCGAAGCAGTTGCCGGGCGGTGATGCGACAAGGCTCACCGGCAGCGGCGCATATTTGGATCAATTGTGCGGTCACGCTTGATCCACCGGCTGGAAGATTGAGGATGAGGACGGGCGCGCTGAGTTCATCGCAGATCACGCCGACGGCATCCCACGCACGCCTACGTGATAATGCTGTCTGCCGCAGCTCAACGCCGCCGATCACCGCAGCGGCGCGAACCGCAAGCGTACCGACGGGTTGTCCCGGATCGAGGGCGTGGCTGTCGCCGCAACATTCAGCAGCCAGCGTAGCCAGGCTGACGCCTTGCGCGGGCAGATGTTCGACCACGCGCACTGCATGCTCAAGCAGTTGCGATGCTCGTTTGACGTCTTGACCTGACAGTCTGCGCAGCACGCCCCGATCCCAGACCTGTTCGTACCACGCACAGACGGCTTCTCGCTCGGCCACATTTGAACGAAAGCGGCTGTATAACGCCTGCCAGGCTTCCTCGATGCGATGTCGCTGCCATCGACGATCCACAAGCGGTCCACCGAGGATTTCCATCGCCTCTCGCAAATCTGACGCCAGTTCGCCTTCGATCACTACCCTTTCAAGCTGGTTGAGGCGGACGGTCAGCGCCCCGGCGGAACTGGGCTTGCGGCCCAGCAAGCGATCGCAGGCCTGTCGCTGCTCTGGCGATGGGTCCGCTAGGCGAACAGTCCCGTCGCCCCGAAAGGTTCCATTCTCGAATCGTCGACGTAAGGCGGCCACGAGCCAACTCAGGTGCTCTGATGCAAACGCCTCTCTGAGTCGTACGTTGTCGCTCATGGACGCGCCGCCTCCTGTCCATCGTTGCCATCCGTTGAGGCCACGACGGTCGGCGAAAGAGTATCGCCTCGCTGCAGTTCCCGACCGTTCCAAAGCCAGCGAGTCGCCAGCACACCATCATTGCCTTTCATCGTGGTGAGCTGATAGATGGCTACGCCGGGCATTTCAGCGTAGCAACCCCATTCGCGTTCACTGGTCATGATGAAGTCGAGATCAAACGCTTCGAGCAGTCCCATGCATTTGCCGCGCATGTCGCTATCGATACCGGCGAAGACCTCATCCAGGAGAATCGGGCGAGGCGCATGTGGATCGGCAGACTGAAAATGGGCCGACGCAGCAGCAAACATCGGCAACGTCAGCGCAACCGCCTTTTCGCCGCCCGAACCGGTACCGTGCGTGCGTTTCGTCAACCGCTGCCATTTGTCTTCCTGCCGTCGCATCACGGCGAATCGGTGCCAGCGGCGGTAGTCGAACGCCTGTTCGATGTGCTGCTGCCATGTCGCGGTTCCATCAGCGGCCCGGACCGCCTGAATCTGTTCGTGAAGGAATTGCCCCAATTCCGCACGCTGCTCGTCCGACCAGGTAGCGCCCGCGCCGAGCAAACGCTTTCTCGCCTCGGTCAGACCCGCCGGCCCATCCTCCACGGGTTCCCACGCGAACTTCAGCATCATGCCGGTGCTCATGGGCCGGCTGGTCAGTTGCTCATTCATGTGCTTGACCAGCCCCTCTGCTTCGTGAAGCCGGTCGTGCAGATGGCTGGCCACTTCATCAATAAGCGTCTGCTCAAGCACTTGACGTTCACGTTCCTCCAGCAGCGTTCGTCGCGCCTGCGCGTCTTCGGCCAACGCCTCACGCAGCTCCGCCATGCCGCATTCCTGCTGGTTGTACACAACGGTCACGACTAGCATGTCGTGAATCGTCGTGGCCTGAGGCCGAAGGTCGTGCGGCAGCAGCTTGTCGGAAAGCTCCTGAATGTGCCGGTGAACATCGCGTTGATGCTTCGCCCACGTCTGGTCATCGCTTTGGATTTCGGTGAGCGCCGTCTCGATGCGACGGGAAAGCTCGACAGGGCTGTGACCGATTCGAGTTGAGCAGGCTCTGCCCCCACATCACTGGAGGCGACAGGCATCAGGCCAGTTTCGATGAAACCCGTCAGAGCATGGATGGCGTTGGTTCGCTCGTTCCGGCGACGATCCAACGTTTCCGTTTCGCTTGCGATCGTCACACCGATGGCAGCGATTTTCTCGCGTAATTCAATCTGCTGATCCTGTGCCTGGCTGCGGTCACTATTCAGTTGTTGCAACTGTTGTCTGGCGGTGTCCAACCGGCGGCGTATCTCCTGCGCGGTTTGGCCGACCGAAGCCTGCAGCGTGTCGCGCCGGGCTTCAGCGGCACACGCCTGTTCTGAGGCGTTCTTCACCCGGCCAGCGTGCTCATTGACTCGCCTGGATGCTTCACAAACCCGCTCCGCACAGCGCTGATGTCTACGCTCAGCTTCCGCCTGCTGACGCAGTGCCGGCCACAACACTGCCGCAGCCTGACGATAGTCGGCCAAAGCCCGGCGTAGTTCATCCAGTCGATTGATCCAGTCGGTGAGGCCAAGATCATTCGCATCGCAATCCCGATGCGTTTCCGCCGCGGCAAGCGACTGCCGACACCGATGAACCTGCTCTTCCGCAGTCGTCATGCGGGATCTGCAGGCGGCGACATGCTTCTCGGAGGCAGCGCGATCGGCAAGGCCCTGCCGGACATCATCGTCGGTGGGTGACTGTTTTGCCTCTTCTCCCGCACCCTCAATGCGACGATCAAGTTCATCAATCGCCGCCTGCTGTCGTCTCTCCTCCTGTTGGCTTTCCTCGATCTGCGTATCCAACGCGGCAATCTGATGCAGCCGATGACACTGCCGGGCGGCTTGGCCGATGTGTTGCGCGGCTGGCTTCGACCACCGACCATGGAGTGGACCATTTCGCCAAACGCCAGTGGCGTCGACTCGGGTTGATCCACGTTCTGAGTTGACGGTGATCTGTGCAATGATCTGCCTCACAACGTCCTCATGAATGTTTGCGGCCGCAGCAGCGTCTACATCCGGCCGCAGTATGTCGGTCAGTCGTGGCACACCATCGGTCAACGGTTCATCCGGGATGACCAGACAAGTATCCATCGTTGTCGCATCGAGCAACTGTCCTTCGGGCGTCAGCCAGGCGTCGAGAATGCCGCTTGCTTCGAGCGCTGCTTCGAATCCTGCCCGATCCGCCTCGGGCACCTCATCGACGAAATCGACGATCGCCCACAGCGGCGCACCAGATTGTGTCTGACCTCGTGAGTCAGCACTACGGGTATGTGGTCGAGGCGGCGGCTCATGCCTGCCCGCATCCAACTCTTGTCGCTGTTCCTGCCATTCGGCGCGCAACTCGGCCTCTGACTCCT
>CAYYPN010000252.1:0-4721 GCA_964473545.1 uncultured Planctomycetaceae bacterium | reverse complement strand
GGCACGCCCGCCGGCTGGGTCTGGAAGGGCAAGGAAGGCACGGCGGAAATCGTCAACGACGGCGATGCGTCGTTCGTGTCGATCTTCATCCAGGGCGACAGCCAGGACAACTTCATCGAGCAGACGCCGGCGATACCCGAGGATGCGGTGAAGCTGAAGATCAGCGCGCGATACCGCTGGTCGGACGTGGTCGGCGGCCCGCGGGGCTACGAGGAAGGCAAGATCCAGGGCCGCATGAAGCGAGCCGACGGGTCCAACGCCGGCCACTGGATCGACATCGCGCAGATCACCGGCTCCAGCGACGGCTGGATCGAACGCGACCGCATCGTCGGCGTGCCTGACGACGCGGCGAAGCTGATGTTCCGCATCGGGTACTACGGCTCGAAGTCCGGCCGCATCGACGTCGATTACTTCCGCGTCGAGCCGCTTACCGAGCAGGACATGGCCGAAGAACGCGCCAAGTACCGCCCCGCCGAGGAATACGGCCCGGCGGTGACTGACGCCCGATACGATCGCATCCGCCATGGCATCGCGATCAACAACTGGTTCTGCCAGCCGTGGAACGTGAAGATTGCCGGAACCAAGGGGGGATTCAATGCGCAACACTTCCGGGGGTACATCACCGAGCGTGACATTCGCATGCTCGCCGACGCCGGGTTCGATCACATCCGCCTGCCGATCGACCCGCTGTTCCTGATCGACCGGGACACCGGCGACCTGAACACCGAGCTGCTCGGCGAGGTCGATCGGGCGATCCGGATGATCCGCGACGCCGGCCTCGCGGTCATCGTCGACATCCACCCCAAGAACAACTCGTTCAAGAAAATTCGCGGCAAGCCTCTCGCTGACCGGTTTATCAAGTGGTGGGGCCAGTTCGCCAGACACATGCACGAAACGACCGATCCCGAGTGGGTGTTTCTGGAATTGCTCAACGAACCGGGGGGGCAGGGGTTCTGGGTCAACAGTTGGCAGCCATACCAGGACAAACTCATCACGATCGTGCGGGCCAATGCGCCGGGGCATACGATCGTCGCCAATGGCGGCGCGTACATGCTGGCGTGGGAGTTACCCAACGTCGAGCCGCATACCGACCGCAACGTGATCTGGGCGTTTCACTTTTATGAGCCGTCGCCGTTCACGCACCAGGGCGCGCAGTGGATGAAGGACTGGTATCGGCCGCTGCGGCAGGTGCCGTGGCCTTTGACCGAAGAGAACCTCGCCGAAGCGCAGGCTTCGGTGGTGGCGTCGGACAAGGCCGCCGACCATGCGAAGAAGGTACTGGCCGACCAGCTCAAAAGCGGTTGGGGCACGGAAGGCAACATCGCCAGGCGATTCGACCCGGTCGAGGCATGGTCGAACGAGCACGATCGGCGTGTCGTGATCGGCGAGTTCGGCGTGTACACCGAGTACGCCCCGCGCGAGTCGCGCCTGCGTTACATGAAGGCCATCACCGAGGAAATGAACCAGCGCGGCTGGGGCTGGAGCAAGTGGGGCTACTGCCACGGCTACCACGTGCTCAAAGAACCCTACGTCGAACCCGACCAGCGCGAGCTGGACATGGAGTTGATCCGCACGATGGGCCTGGGCGGCGAGTGACGGCCGCATCCTGTTGAATCCCCAATCGCCAGGGTCGCCGCGTTGGTCGGCGGCCCCGGCTTTTTATTGCCTCACGCCCATGTTCGCCAGCTTCACACGCCGCGCGATATGTCGCAGCATGCGCCGTCGATGAAAGATGGATTTAACCGCTTCCCAACGTTTACGTAAGCGCACGCTCACCGAGTCCGGTTATCGTCTGCTTTCGGAGGTGGGGGCTGGCGGATGATGACCCCGGGGCGCCTTCGGGGGGAAAGATGATCCACAGAGGGGGAAAGGTAATGCCCTCTGTGACTTGGCGCGTCTGGACACAGTCCGCCAGGTTTTCCCCGCAAGGAAAGAGGCCGACCGTTATTCGTCGTCGGCGCTGAACGTGTACGTCGTTGACCACGTCGCCTGTTCACCGGGGTCGATGCGCAACCGCACGAAGGGTTCGGGGCACACCACCGGGGTGTGGGCGTACATGGCCAGTCGGGCCAGGGGCCGATCGTTCGACACGCGCACCGACGCGCCGGTCGCGCGATTGATCACGGTCGCCGCGTTGTCATTCGGATCGTCCGGGTCGTAGCCGACCAGACGGTACCAGGACGACTGCTTGCGGGGCAGGCGGCGGGTGAAGGTGACGCGACCGTCGACGATGCGGACCAGGCCGTGCCGATCGCGGTGCTCGACCGACCGGGCTTCAAACGGAAACGCGATGACGTAGTTCGCATCGGCCGGCTGGTCGTCGATGGTCGTGAAGTTGTGGGAATAGTGCAGGGTGTCGATGGTTTTCGTGCCGGTGTTGCGCAGCGTGCGTTCGATGATGAGCTTCGGCTCGCGTTTGTCGACACGGACGAGCTTGGTGTAGTCATATGCCCAGCCGCGCGGGCCGTCGACGGTCTGGCGGAAGGTGACGCTGCGGTCGGTGTGTTCGACGGCGCGTTTGCCGGGGTCGATCAGTTGGTACGGCCGGGCGAAGAAGTAGTCGGCGTTGCCATCGCGTTGGAGCACGCCCACGCCGATTTTGACAAACCGCTGCCCCGGCGCCGCCTCGTCGTAGCCGGCCGGCCCATCGATGTCGAACTCCTCGCAGATGCCGGCGATGTGATCGTGATGGGTCGGGTCGTGGCGATCGGGCGAGATATACACGCCGTAGTAGCTGTGCCCGTCGGCGACGACGCGGGAGACGATGCCGAAGTGGTCGAAGCGCACCGCGCGATAAAACCCGCGCTCGAGGTCGGGCAGCATGATCCGCGCGGCCAGGCGCTCGTTGCCGATCACCGTGGTGGGGTATTGATTGTCCCACGGCGTGTCGACGCGCGGCATGTGCGTCTGGGCTTGGGCGATACCGCCCAGGGCGATGCACAGGACACAGATCGTTCGCCAGACGTGCATGTGGCGCTCCGTTTACACCGTTGCGTGCTCGCCCAGGCCCAGCCGATCGTACACCTCCGCCGGTGCGTCGGCTTCACGCATGAGCCGGGTCATGTGGTCGATCATGCGTTGCTCGGCGTCGGCGTCTTCGCAGGGCGCGGTCTGGCCCGGATCGGTTTCCAGGTCCCACAACACGGTCTGCGAAGCCTCGCTGGTCAGCCAATCGCCGGGCTCGCTCGGCCCGCCGATCTTCATGACGCAGCAGCCCTTGGTGAAGCTGAACGGCTCGCGCAACACGGTGCGATCGCGCAGTTCGTCGACGCTGAACGGCCCGCGCATGCGGGTCGGCATCAGCGTGTGGTCGTACCACGGCACGTCGGGGTTCTGCGGGCCGCGGGCGTAGTGGTACCGGCCGTCGACGACGTTCACCTGCGACCCGGCCTGCCCGAAGATCGCCGCCTCACGCACCGGCGTGTCCTTCTCGATCGTGTCGCGCAGCACCCTGCCCAGCATGTCCGGCGTCCGGTCGATACCGAAGTATTCCAGCAGCGTCGGCCCCAGGTCGATCGCCGGCTGCACCAGCGCGCTGCGCCGTTGGCCGGCCAGGTCCTTGCCTTCCTTCCCGGGGCGCGGGTCCCACATGAACAACGGCGTGTGGGCCGTCTCGTTGTACCAGCCCATGCGACACTTGCCCCACCAGTCGTGCTCGCCCAGCATGAACCCGTGGTCGGTCCACACGATCAGCATCGTGTCCTCCCAAAGGTCCAGCTCGTCCATGACGTCGAGCACCTGGCCGAGGTGTTCGTCGCACATGCTGACCAGGGCCGCGTACTCGCAGCGGAGGTGTTCGATTTCCCCGGGCGTTTCATCGCTGGTTTTACCGTAGTGCGGCCAGTCGCCCAGGCGACCGCGGTAGTTGCGGTAGTGTTCTTCGTACCGGTCCTTGTACTTGCGCTGGGTGAAGAACGGCTCGTGCGGATCGAACGTCTCGATCTGGCAGAACCAGTTGTCCGCATCGCGATTGCGTCGGATGAAGTCGATGCCGGCGTCGAACGTGTTGGGCTGGGGCTGGTCCTGCTCGCGGCG
The DNA here is from genome assembly GCA_964473545.1 of uncultured Planctomycetaceae bacterium. Lineage (GTDB taxonomy): Bacteria > Planctomycetota > Phycisphaerae > Phycisphaerales > Zrk34 > CAYWKS01. The sequence goes on along the minus strand of CAYYPN010000252.1, from coordinate 686 downwards.
CATGAACATGCGGTTGGCCAGGTCCTGCCGCTCACTATGCCAGGTCATCTGGCGGTGCAGCCGAGGCTCTTCGGACGGCCCAGGCAGGTCGACGCAGCCTTTCCAGGGGTCGCCCTCGTGGCCGCGGAAGAACTCCCACGTCGTGTACTTGGTGTGGTACGTGCAGCCGCCATCTTCCCAGTAGTGATAGTGGTCGGAGAACAGGTGTGAGCTGACGCCGTTGTTTTTCAGGATCGACGGCACCGAGTCGTCGAACGGTTCGAGAGGCCCCCACGTCCGATGCAGGAAGTTGGGCCGACCCGTATGCAGGTCACGCCGGGCGGGCATGCACGGCATCGAACACACCCAGCTCTGGTCGAATGTCACCGTGCGCTCGGCCAGTCGCTGGAAGTTCGGGGTCTTGACCCAGTCGTTGCCGTACGGCTGGAGGAAGTGACGATTCAACGAGTCGTACATCACCATGATGCATTTCATGATTCAGCTCCGAAACGGTTGACGCATTGTAACACGGGCGGGGTGGTCAGGGTCTGGCGGTTCAGTTCAACCGGCGCGTCGATGTCGAACGTGATCGACTCGCCGGGCAGGAGGGTGACGAACTGGTCGCTGATCGAGGCGGCGGGGTCGAGGCGATCGACGAACAGGCACAGGTCGCGGCGGCAGCTTTCGGACTCGATGTGGCCGAGGAC
>CAYYPN010000251.1:0-4741 GCA_964473545.1 uncultured Planctomycetaceae bacterium | reverse complement strand
TCTATCTCAACATGAAAGCCCAATGACCCGCCCGACCAGCGGACTTTTACAGAAAAGATGTTGCTTTATCGCCCCTGCGTTCGCTGCGCTCACTCCGGGCCTGCCAACCTTCCATCCCTTGGAGACTGCTGGATCAAATGTGCGCAACTTGACGGACGCTACCCACCACTTCTGCACGAAGTCGCGGCTCCGCCCGAGCATTGATCGTAAGCGTTCGGCCGTGTACATGTTGACGGTGAGGGAGATGGGGTCGGCGCAGATCAACGGCGATGTTGTGGGTCACCGACGGCCGTGGCGGCCCAGCGGTCAGGCAGGAACTGCTCGATCTGGCTGATCGGCGTCGAGCCAATGCGGGCCAGCACGTCACGCAGGTAGACGAACGGGTCCAGCTCGTGCCGGCGGGCGCTGGCGGTGAGGCTGTAGAGGATCGCCGCCGTGCGGCCGCCGCCGTCGCTGCCGGCGAACAGATAGTTCTTGCGGCCGATGGTCAGCGGACGGATGGCGCGTTCGGCGGCGTTGTTGTCGATCGCCAGGTTGCCATCGCTGGTGTAGCGCACCAGGGCGTCCCAGTGGTTCAGCGCGTACTGGATCGCCTGGCCCAGCGGGCTCTTGGGCAAGACCTGCTCGCGTTGGTCGATCAGCCACGCGTGCAGTTCGTTCAGGATCGGCACGGCCTCGCGCTGGCGCAGGCCGGCCCGTTCATCGACATCCAGTTCCTTCGCCTGCTTCTCGATGTCGTAGAGCAGGCGGATCATGCCCAGCGCGTGCAGCGCCCGGGCCGGATCACTGAGGCGGGCATCATGAATCTTGCGCCGCGCGTGCGCCCAGCAGGCAACCTCGATCACGTCACCGCCCCCGGAACGGGCATAGATCCCGTCGTAGCCGCCGAAGGCATCCGCCTGCAGATAGCCGTTGAAGTCTTGCAACCACGAAGCCGGCCCATCGCGTTTGCGCGTGGGCGTGTACTCATAGATGGTGTAGGGCCCCCCGGAAGTGTCGTCGCCGAGGTAGACCCACAGCCGGCCGGTCTTCGTCCTGCCGCGACCCTTCTCCTGCACGGGCAGCGGCGTGTCGTCGGTGTGGATCACCTTCGACTGGCGGATGCGCTCGCACATCAGCGTGTGCAGCGGCGTGAGCAGCTTCGCTGACTCGCGCAGCCACGAGCACATCGTCGAGCGGGCAATCTGCACACCGTGGCGGGCGAAGATGCGTTCCTGCCGGTACAGCGGCAGATGATCGCAATGCTTGCTGGTGATCACATGCGCCACCAGGCCCGGCCCCGGCAGGCCCTTCTCGATCACTTGCCCTTCGCTGGCTCGCTCGGCGGTGACCACGCCGCCGTCTTCGCACTGGCGGCAGGCGTACTTGCCACGCACGTGCTCAAGCACGAACAGCGACGCCGGCGTGTACTCCAGCTGCTCGCTGACCAGCTCGCCGATGCGCAGGCGCTCTTCGCCGCAGCACGGGCAGGTCAATTCTTCCGGGTCGATCGGATGTTCGATGCGGTGACGTGGCAGGTCACTCGGCAGCGGTCGTCGGCCATGCCCGCGACGCTTGGGAGCCGAGGTCGTGGGCTCCTCGGCAGTGGATGTGGGCGCGGGCGCTGCAGCCAGAGCCTGGCCGAACAGCAGCAACTGGCTCGCGTCGATCCGCTCGCTGGAGCGACCGTAGACCCGACGCAGCAGTTGTGCCAGGCGATGCGTCAGACCCTCGTTCTCACGCACCAGCTTGCTGATTGCGTCCTGCTGTTCGGCAAGGTGGGCGTGGTGCCGGGCGATGATGGACTGCTGACTGGCCAGCTGCGCTTCACGCTCGGCGAGCATCGCCTTGAGCGTCGCGATATCGTCAGGCAGCGTGTCCAGAGCAGCACGTGAAGCCATGGCATGCTTGTAGCACAACCACCTCGATCGCGCCAGAGGCGAATCCGACAATTTGCAGGTTTTTTACTGGCGGAGTTACTTCCGAGGGCGGGGGCGGCGGTAGCGTTTGCTGCGCTTGACGCTGCCCAGGTCAATGCCGTCGAGCAGCATCGCCAGCTCGCTTGCCTTGAGTGTCACCGACCGCTGCTCACCGTCAAGCCGGGGCAGCTTGAACAGGCCCTCTTCCAGACGCTTGTAGAAAAGCACGAAGCCATCGCGATCCCAGTAGAGGATCTTCAGGCGATCGCCGCTGCGGTTGCGGAAGACGAACAGGTGCCCGCTGAGTGCGTCCTGCCCGGTGACCTGCTCGGCCATCGCCGCCAGGCGATCGAAGCCGCAGCGCATGTCCGTGCGGCCCGTGCACAGCCAGATCCGCATCGGCGTCGATACGTCCATCGCCTGCAGGCTCGGTAGGCCAAAGACGCTCATGAAAGCGCCTCCACCACCTGTCGCAAGATTGAAGCGTCGAAGCCTTCGCGAACGCGCACCACCACGCCGCCGGGCAGCACCAACTCGATCGGTGCAGCCGAGGCCGGCTCCGCCTCATGCGTCAGTTCCACAAACATCGACGCGTTGGGCTCGCTGAGCTTGCGTCGCCAGGCGAAGAACGTCGACGCCGGCAGTTGATGCCGCCTGCAGAAGGCGTCAATGCTCATGCCACTGGCTTGCTGCTGTGCGATCAGCGCCGCCCACCGCGCTGCCGTCATTCTTTGTCGTGCCATGGACGAACAGCATCCCGGCTTCGCCATCGCAGGGGAAGGTGTAGATCAGCGAACGCTTACCATTGATCGAATCACGGGTTCTTCGAGCCCGTCGAGCGCCAGCCGCACCGCCCGCAGACGGTCGCGTTGCACCGCGTGCTGCTCGGCATGCAAGCGGCGGTCGAGTTCATTCAGGTCGTCGTCGTGATGGAGGGGAATATGCATCCGTCCATCATCGCCGACGAAACCTCATAGCGCAAATGTCGCGCCCGTGAGATAATCACAATGCGTATGAGGGCCTTCAATGGCTGCAACACGCTGCGGGCCCGCCAGCATGCCCATAACCGCTGACCGAGTCGAAAGGCGGTTTGGCGCGGTCTAAATTCATTCAACGATATCTGTGGTTGGCAGTTAGATGAATTCCGGGCCGTAGCTTAGTGCCTAGCTGTTTTGCTTGAGTAGCTCAGAAGCTTAAAACCGCCGGGCTCGGTGTCACCCACGGTCACCTTTCCGTTCTCGGGCAACACAGTCCACGATGTGCCACCAATGACGTCTCTCAGTTCCAGCGGTTGATCGGGGAGATCGTACAGCTTCACACGGCATTCTGTTTGCGTGTTATGAATTTCGCGAAACATGGTGATGTAGCCTTCCCCGCTTCGTGGGTCGTGGGACTGGAAGCCAGCCCAGGAGGCATCCGAAGGCTCCTGGCCGATTGGATAGACCATGCCCGCAAGCATGGCATCGCGGTGTTGTTTATACACTTGAATAATCCGGCTAAGTTCATCTCGGGCAGCCGGTTGATAGAAGTGGGTTTCCTGAAAGAAAAGTGGTTGTCCCATCATGGTGATGGCAAAGCAATAGGCGTGGGAATACTTGCGTGCGTTGCTGTGGTCGGGATTGACGCGATCCACATCTTGGATGGGCAGTTGTATCTGATTGAGATTCATGTAGTGCGCGAGGTGCCACGCTTCACGCAGTACGAGAGAGGGGATATAGGCCACATGACTAAGCCGTATCGCCGGCAGAGGAGCGGCTGGGCGGTTTTCGAGAAAGATGTTGCCATGCTCACGACCAAAATAGTAGCCCATACGTGATGCATTTTCGGTGGCGTCCCAATTGATCCCCAAGGTCGGGCCGAAGCGAGTGATCAGGTACCGCGACTTGGAAATGATCATTTCTATGTCGTGGCGGCCACGCAAGTGCATGAAGTCGAGCTTGATCCGTTTGAAACCACCTTCCTCAATATTGGCTGTGATCTTCGCAGTATTAACATACCAAGGAAACCAAAGCCCGAGCGCAACGCCCAGTTGCTCGGAAACCTCCCGCGCCCTCACCCAACCGTCGGGCCAGCGCGTCGAGCTGGGTCGCCAGTCCTTGTCTGCGTGAGTGGGTTTCTCCTCACCGTGCTCAGCCTGCCATCCGTCGTCGATCTGGACTATTTCGATACCAAGGTCCGCGGCGCTGTTCAGTTCGCGGATCACGTTGTCCTGCTCGGCCGCGCCGCGAGAGAAATCCCCCGCGCCTCGTGAGCCCCATGTGTTGGCCATGATCCAACGGTCTCGTTGGGGACGAAACGGATAGCGACACTGATCAAATTGCTTGGTCGCAAGTCCGCGCGCCACAGTTTCACCGATTCGATACGGCACACTCCAATGCGCCCAGCAATCCCGCCATTCGTTGACGTTGTCAGCCCAAAAACCGCTAGACATCTGGCAAGGCGTCAAACCCAGGCCGGTACTGGTGACTGCGTGATGGCACCAGACAAACTCGCCGGTATCAATGCCGATCTGATTAACACACTTATTGGACTCTTTCACGATCGCCAAACCTTGCTGCTCGGTCTCGAGGAACAGCAGACTGGCCCAGTCAATCACTTTCGAAGCGGCACACTCGGGCCAACTGTCTTCACGCAAAATGGGCGTGTGTTCGAAGTTTCGGTGCTGGGTGTCGTTGTAATACCCCGCCGCGTGGAGATCGATCGACTGCCCGGCCAGCGCAAATCGTTCGCCGATTGCACCGCCGAGGTAGGAAGGCAGATCCTCGTTTGCATATACCCGACGTGGGCGCAGTGCCAATTGCGTGCGGATTCCAGCTACACCCGGAAACGTCCAGACGCGATAC
>CAYYPN010000250.1:0-4758 GCA_964473545.1 uncultured Planctomycetaceae bacterium | reverse complement strand
GTATTTCGTCGGCGGGCAGTTCCACCCCGAACTGACCAGCCGGCCGCTGCGCCCGGCGCCGATGTTCATGGGCCTGGTCGCCGCCGCCATCCGCCACGCCAACCCCGACCAGTCGCCCGCCCCGGCCATCGAACGCTGGTTGATGGACCCCAACGGCGCGGCGACCGCGTCGGCATGACCCCCAAAGCCGCTTGCGGCTTCGCATGTATGCCATGAACGACATTCGCGCATTGGCTGACGAGATCCGGCGAACCCGCAACGAAGCGGCCAGGCATTTGACCATCGAAGAACGCCTGGATACCGGGCCACAGTTGTTCCGCCAGTGGATGGAACTGGTCCGTGCGGATGTTCTTGCGGACAATCCGGAAGCACGACAATCCGATGTTGATGCCGAGATTCGTCGACGCTTGGATATTGCTCGCCGTCGCGATGCCCTGACTCGCGATGGTCAACCCATCTATCGAGAACGGCAGTCGTGACCGAGCAGGACCAGGTACTGGAGTTGATCGCGGCTATCGAGTCACTGGGGTTGCGATACATCGTTGTCGGCGCTTACTCGGTCAACATGTATGCCGTCCCGCGGATGACCAAGGATGCAGACATCCTTATTGAGTTGTCGCCTGAATCGTATTCCCAACTGCGCGAGACGGTTTCGGATCGTTACTGTTTTGACGACCAGATTCTCTTTGAAACGATCACCGGCAAAACGCGACATGTCGCTCGCCCCATCGGCAGTAACTACATGATCGACCTGTTTGAGATGGCGGACGATCCGCATGATGCATCAAGGATGGCCCGCCGCCGACGGGTCGAGTACCTCACAATGAAAATCTGGGTGCCCACCAAGGAAGACGTACTCATTACCAAACTTCGCTGGTACCAGCGAGCGAATCGTTTCAAGGATGGTCAGGATATCCAGAACCTGATTGATGCTCGTAGTGACGATATGGACTGGCCTTACGTCTACGAATGGGCCGATCGCCACGGCACGCGGGTACTGCTCGACGCGATGCGTTCGACGTCGGCGTGATCGGTTGACCGTGACATCTCGCCACATTTTCCTGGCGAACCGCAAACCGTGGGCAATGGTTGGCTGATCATCAACCCGACGGCACCGACTCCCCGCGCACCCGACTGCAAGGCTGACCCAACCATGTTCCACCACATCCTCATCGCGTTGTTCGTTGGCGTAACGGCCGGCCGCGGTTTCGCCGCTGAGTTCCACATCGACCCGGTCAACGGTTCACCCGAGGGCGACGGCAGTGCGGCGCGGCCGTGGCGGAGCCTGCAGGCGGTCGTGGATCGTGGCTTGATCCAGACCCGCAAGCCCGCGTCGTTGCCGTACAAAGATGGCGTGGAGTTGGTGGCCGATCATGTTGACGCGCCGATTGCGCCCGGCAACACGATTGTTTTGCATGAGGGTGATCACGGCGCGTTGAAGATCATCAACCACTACAACGCCGAGCCGATCACGATTGCCGCGACCGAAGGCGCAACACCACGCTTTACGCATATCCTCGTGCAGTCCAGCGCCAACTGGGTTTTGCGTGGTCTGCATGTTCAACCCGATCCCAACGATATCCCGCGCACACTCGTCAACCTCAGCTCACACAACTGGCGCGGGCCGGTCCATGACATCATCCTCGCACATTGCACGATCGAGTCGGCCGCCGATGCGACCGGCTGGACCAGGGCCGACTGGAACGACAAGACCGCCAACGGCGCCGGTGTCGGCGGCACGCGCATGACCCTCCGTCACAACACCCTTCGCAACGTCAACCACGGCATCAGTTGCGGGGCAACCCACTCGCTCGTCGAACACAACACCATCGAAAACTTCGCCGGCGACGGCCTGCGCGGGCTCGGCGATCACACCACCTTCCAGCACAACACCGTTCGCAACTGCTACGACGTCAACGACAACCACGATGACGGGTTCCAGAGCTGGACCCGAACCGCCGAAGGCGTCGGCAAGGGCAAGGTCGTCGGCGTCGTGCTCCGCCACAACACCATCATCAACTATACCGACCCCAACCAGCCGTTCCGCGGCACGCTCCAGGGGATCGGTTGCTTCGACGGTTTTTTCGAAGACTGGGTCATCGAGGACAACGTCGTCGTCGTCGACCACTGGCACGGCATCACGCTGCTGGGCGCGACCAACGGCACCATCCGGGGCAACACGGTCCGCGACCTGAATGCCGATCGCCCCGGCCCGCCTTGGATCATGATCGGCAAGCACAAAGACGGCCGCCCTTCGTCCGGCTGCGTCATCCGCGATAACTCAACCCCGGACATTCGCGTCGACAAGGGCCAGCAGATTACCACCGAAGATAACGTCATCGTGACCGAGACGGGCCTGCCCTGAGGCGGTCCCGGGTCCGGGGCGACCGATGCAAATAACCCCGGACGTTGGGCGTGGTTTCCGTCACTCCAGGCTTATTCGGCCCGTCCGGTCCGTCGATATCACTATTGTCGGAAGAGTCACTCAAGGGTCGGGGTCCAACACCCGGAGTGCGTTGTGTCCGACCAGACAACCAAACGTCAGACGAAAAGCCGCTTCACCAGCACCGGCACCGAACGCCTGGTGACGCTGGCCCAGGGCCTGCTGTCCGGCGATACCGAACTGGGCGAGGTCGAAAAGATTCTCGACAGCGTGACCCAATCGCTGGAGGAGTTGAGCGATGCCGAGCGCGAACAGATTGAAGAACTGACCCGCCTGCTGCGGACGGACCCGGACCAGAAGGCCGCCGCCGACAAGCTGGCCAGGCCCGGTCAGTTCACCGTCAATACCGCATCCGATCGCATGTCGATGACCCTGAGCATCCGCCCGGCCATGGCCGGGGGCGAGCCGGTCACCGTCGACCAGGTCAACCAGTGGCTGGCCGAGCATGAGATCACGCAGGGCATCGACGCCGGCGCCATCGCCAATGCCGTCGAAGCCGCCGCCGGTGGCGCCCGGGTCGAGGAGGTCACGATTGTCCGCGGCACACTGCCCACCGAGGGTGAGCCGGAGCGCGTCGTCGTGTTCGGCCGCAGGGACATGGAAGACGAACTGGTGGAGATCGACCTGGAGGATCCGGAAGCGGCGAGTGCGAACCTGTGTCTCGAAGGCGACGTGATCCTGAAGAAGATTCCCGCCCAACCCGGCAAGCCGGGCTTCACCGCGGCCGGCCAGCCGATCCCGCCGCCCCAACCCGCCACGGTCAACGTCTCGGCCGGGCCCAACGTCGAGATGCACGGCGAGCAGTGTCTCGCCAAGACCGGCGGGCTGGTCATCTACGAAAACAACCGCATCGAAGTCCGGCGGATGCTCGTCATCGACGAAGACGTCACCTCCCGCCGTGATCCGATCCACTTCGACGGCGACATCCACGTCCGCGCCAGCGTCCGTAGCGGCGCCCAACTCTCGGCCACCGGCAACATCACCATCGACGGCTCGGTCGAGGCCGCCCACGTCGAGTCGACCGGCGGCGACGTCGAGTTGCGGCACGGCGTGACCGGGGGCCACGAAGGCACCATCAAGGCCGCCGGCTCGGTCAGCGCGCGCTTTGCCGAAAACGTCACCATCCGGGCCGGCGACGACATCATCATCGACATCGGCGCATTGCACAGCCGCCTCATCGCCTACGGGGCGATCCGCCTGGTGCGCGGTCGCGGCCAGATGATCGGCGGCAGCGCCATGGCCGGCGACCTGATCGAACTCAAACAGGCCGGCTCGTCCAGCGGCGTCCGCACCGAACTGTGCGTGGGTCTGGGCCGACAGGCCATGCAGCGATTGGCCGATCTCGACACCCAGGTCGCCCGACTGCAACTCAAGCAGAACGAAGCCGTGGAACTGGCCGAGAAGATCCGCCGCACCGTCGGCGACCCGACCCAGCTCCAGCCGGATGAGATTCGCACGTACACCTCCCTGCGACAGATGCAACTGGTCTGCACGGTGAAGATTCGCGAGTTGCGCACCAGGCGTGACGCGATCCTCGCCGAAGCCGCCGAAGAGACCGGCGGCCGCATCGACGTCGCGGTCAGCCTCCTCCCCCAGGTCGTCGTCCACATCGGCGACGCCGAATGGATCGTCGACAAACCGCAGCACCGCTGCCGCGTCACCTACAACCCGGCCAAGCAGGACCTGTCCGTTAACAGCCTGCGGTAAAAGGTTCCGGTGTGGACCGCAGCGGATGCAGCGTCCGGATTTCGCCCCCGGTGAACACACCGGGGGCCGCCGACGTCGGGCGATCCATTGGATGGCATCCGGCCGCCGATGCCATCGGTGGCTTTATGGGTTGCGGCCGAACCCCGAACCCTGACCACGGACCCTCGCCTTTCTCTGCCGTTTGCCCTTGACTCACGCCTGATTGTCGCTATTCTTATCGCGGCGTTTGCTGGGTGAGGGGCCGAGTTATCGCACCCGATAACCGGTTTTTCACCAAGTGACGCTCGCTATTGGTTCGATACCAGCCACCGTACCCCGGAGTTTGGACCTTGACCGAGGGACCGGACAACACGGGGCGTCTTTGATCGGCTTGTCGCCGTCGGGACGCCCGACGACAGGCCGCTACCGGTAATAACGCAACCTGTCCGAACATTGACCCGCCAGGGGAGGGCCCGCCGAATCCCCCGGTCCCCGACCCTGACCCTGACCCCCAGCCCCCGACCTCTGACCCCTGATCGACCGAGGACCTGACCATGGCCGACCTGAAACTCACCCGTAACTTCGGCATCGCCGCCCACATCGACGCCGGCAAGACCACCGTCACCGAG
>CAYYPN010000249.1:1649-4768 GCA_964473545.1 uncultured Planctomycetaceae bacterium | reverse complement strand
CCAGCGGACGGCCAGCAGGTCGATCAGGCCCGGCAGGGCGCGGTTCCAGATGCCGAACTTCGCTTCGCCGGCCACGCGCGGGCGATGGTTGACCGGCATCTGGTCGACCCGGCGCCCGGTCATGCGCGCGTAGAACGCCATGAACCGGTGGATGCCGCGGAAGTGCAGCGGAATGGTCTCGGCGAAGTCGGCTTTCATCAACCGCAGCGCACAGGCGGTGTCGCGAATGTCGTCGCCGAGAATCCACCCCCGGAACCTGCGGCCGGTGATGCTGGAGATGCGGCGGACGAACGTGTCGCGCCGGTTGGCCGAGCGATCGCCCTGGATCATGTCCAGGCCCTCGGCGTTGAGCTTTTCGATCATGCGCGGGATTTCCGCCGGGTCGTTCTGCAGGTCGGCGTCGAGGCTGGCGATGAGTCGGCCGCGGCACTGGCGGATCGCCGCGGCGAACGCCCCGCTCGGCCCGACCCCCCGTCCCGGCGGCGTGTTCGTCATCCGGTACACCCGCAACCACGGGTAACGCCCCATCGCCTCCCGCAGCTTCGCCACCGTCTGGTCGGTCGACCCGTCATCGATGTAAACCATCTCCCACGCGATGCCCAGGGGCTCGATGACCCGGGCGACCTCGTCGAGGAACGGATCGACGTTGTCCTGCTCGTTATGGGCTGGCGCCATCACGGAAAGCTCGATGGAGGTGTCGGGTGCGTTCATGGGCTTCTGGCGGGTATCGTAAGCCATGCTCGAAGGCCATGCCATGTCGGTCAATTTTGGGCAGCCGGCGATTCTGATCCACGCCCCGTGCCGATCATGATGCGGGTCATCATCCCGGCCGCCGCGCGGTCATTATGAACATCGTTCGCGCAGGTCGTCGTGCCGGGCATGGCGATCGGGCGGGGGGTGTATTGCGTTCACTTCCGCGGCGCCGCCCGCAGCGGTTTGGGTCTGAACGGCGTTCGGTTCGCCGGCGCTGTCCAACGAGCCGCCGCCCCGGGTTTCCGGGTCGATCCCGACGGGCCGGACGGTCGGACGAAGGTGTTGGGTCGCTATCGAATCGACTGAATAGGTGTCGGTATCATCCGGCTTTAACAGCCCTGTGGTTCAAGCGTTTATCGGGCGGTGGCCGATAATGCGATTGTTATGTTTAGCGCGTGAATCACCCCCACGCCCGGTAGACGCCAAGCGGGTGGCCTCGGTGCGACGGACCGGACCGAGCGGGCCCACATGGAAGGCAGGCCCACGTTGCGCAGTTTCGCGGTGATCAACCAGAAGGGCGGATGCGGCAAGACGACCACGGCGATCAACCTCGCCGCCAGTCTCGCCGCCCTCGGCCAGCGCACCTTGCTGATCGACGTCGATCCGCAGAGCCATTGCGCCCTGGGGCTGGCTGTCCCGGAAAAACAGCTCGAGCTGTCGGTCGCCGACGTGTTCCTCACGCCCGAGCCGACCGCCGGTGCGTTCGACGACCTGTTCTGGCAGATCGCGACGAACCTGGACCTGGCCCCGGCGACGGTGAGCCTGGCCGGGGTCGAGCGCAAGCTCGCCGACGCGCCGGACCGCGACCTGCGTCTGGCCAGGTTCCTGGGCTGTCTCGACGGCCGGTACGACATGGTCATCATCGACTGCCCGCCGAGCATCGGGTTGCTGACGTTCAACGCCCTGCGCGCCGCCACCGAGGTGATCATCCCCGTCGAGACCGGGTACTTCGCCCTGAAAGGCGCGGCCAAGCAGGTCGCCACGATCAACGTCATGGCCCAGCAATGCGGCCACGCCGTCGGCCTGCATATCCTGCCGACAATGTACGACGTCCGCATCAAGCTCGGCCGCGAAATCCTCAACGACCTCAAACGCCAGTTCGGCAAGTCGCTGCTGCCGGTGTCGATCCACTACAACGCCAAGCTCAAGGAAGCGACGAGCTTCGGCCAGCCGATCACGGAATACGACCCGGCCTCGCGCGGGCGGCAGGACTTCGACGCCCTGGCCCGGTACCTGCTGCGGCATGTACCTCCACCCCAAGCCCCGACCGTCAGCGAAGCGGCGGCGAGCGACGCCAAGGAGATGGCCGCCAACGGCCGGTCCATGGCGTCGATCGAACGGGCCGTGCATCGCACCGCCAGTGACGCCGCCGCCCGGGTCGAAGCGGCCACCGAGTCGTTCGCCACCGCCGCCGCCGAACCCGAACCGTCCACGCCCAGCGACCGGGCGATCGAACTGGTCCAGCGTGCCCGCGCCCTGGCGGCGCGGACCGCGGCGCTCAACGCCCGCATCGCCAGCCAGCCCCCGCCGCCGTCGCCCCAGCGACCGGCCGATCGGACCGAACGCCGCGCGCAGCTCAACGAGAAGCTCGCCCGCCTCTACGGCGCCCGCCAGACCGAGGCCGGCATGCTGTTCGTCCAACCGCTCGACTGCGCCAACCGTGTGCACATCGCCGGCGACTTCAACAACTGGTCGGCCCGCGACGGCGCGTTCAAACGCAACGATGCGCTGGGCGTGTGGGAACTGTGCGTCCCGCTCCAACCCGGTCGTTACCGTTATCGCCTGGTCATCGACGGCCGATGGACCACCGACCCGCACAACACCAACGTGGAAACCAACCCGTTCGGCGAGTTGAACAACATCGTTGAAGTCAAGCCAACCGCAAAAAGCGAATCGCTGACCGGTTGAGTGGTCGATCGAAGATCGACGTGCGACGATCCCGCAGGCCGCACACCTTTAGGATGCACATTCATGCCTCGTGGGCCGATGGATACGAACGATGCCTTGCAGGAACTGGCGGCGATGTACCTGACCACCCCGGAAGGGGCCGGGCCGCGGGACCAGGAGCAGGACGTCGGCCCGTGCGGGCGCATCCAACCCGAGCCCCATGACCCGTCGCGCAATGAACCGGTTCCGGTTCCGGTTCCGGCTCCGGTTCCGGGGGTGGGGGTGGAGCTGGTGCTGGTCGGTCACCTGCCGGGGCCGGCGAACCTTTGGTTGCATCAATACGCGCAGCGTCGGGCGGAGGAGTATCGCCAGGCGTTGACATTCGCCCGCATCGACCGGGACACGGTGTATTGCGATCGCTTCACGCCCCTGCGTGCGACGGATGAAGCGCAAACCCCGCCTTCCGGTGGGGGTGGGAT
>CAYYPN010000249.1:0-1639 GCA_964473545.1 uncultured Planctomycetaceae bacterium | reverse complement strand
TGGTGTATGCCGGTGAGGTGGACCTGGAGACGCGCGGGCAGTTGGCGTCGGGTTTGGACGAGTGGACGATTCTCAGCGGCGCCGACCCCGCGGCCGCGGTCGCGGCATACAAGCTGATCAAGCAGTGGCTGGACCTGCGCCCCGACGAGGCCGACCCGCCTCGGGTGCGGGTGATGTTTTTAGGATGCGACGGCCGCACCGCCCGGGCCGCGGCGGCGAAGATCCAACGCACCGTCAGCCAGTTTCTCGACATGCCCCTGGCCATCGCCGGCGTGCAACAGCAGATGCAGCCGGTCCGCCGGCGGCAGGTTGATGCGTTCGATCTGACCGAGGACCGCCTGGCGAGGCTGTTGGCCGGTGAGGGGGAAGGCGAAGAGCCAAGCGTGAGCGGGGCCCAACCGGATGCGGGGGATCGGCTCAGCGAGGACGAGTTGGCGGCGTTGTACATGGAAGACGACGAAGCGCCCGAGGCGGAGGAAGCGCCGCGGCCGCAGCCGGAGGTGGTGATCCCGCCGCGGCATGAGGCGCCGGCCAGGCCGGCAAGCGGCTTGTTGTGCGGGCACGTGCCGGGGTTGACGGCGATCGCGCCGCGGCATCCGCGCCATGGCGCGGTGGAACTGGCGGTCGATGGCGAAGGTCGTTTGCACCTGCTGGCCCACGATCGGGGCGAACTGGAAAACCGGGCGTTGAGCGCGCTGGTCGAGGTGCAGGCCTGGGCAAGCGAACACGCGGCACTTCTGACGCTGGCCTGCCCGCGGATCACCGACGCCGGATCGTCATGCATGCACCTGTTCGTCGCCGACCCCCGGAAATATCAGGGGCTGATGCGCACCGCCGGCCGCGGCACGCCGGACCTTCACCTGTTGTTACCGGTCAACGTGGGATCGACGACGCACTGGACGCATGTGCCGTTGACCGCGAATGGCGAATAGACAGGTAGTTGCTACTTCGCTATTGGCTCAATTGGCTTTTCGCTCACCGACCCCGCGTCTTCGATCTTGGCGAGTTTCTTTTCCAGTTCGGCGATGCGGGTCTGGTCGGCGGGGGTGAGCTGGTCGCCAGCGAGGTCGCGGGCACGGGTCATGAGGCGACGGGCCTGTTCGGTGTCGGCGGCGGCTTCGGCGGCGTCGACGAGCCAGCGCCCGAGTTCGGGCGCGAAATTGGGGTCGGCCTGCAGCGCCGGTTGCGCCTTGTCAATCGCCGCGTTCAACTCACCGGCCAGCAGCAGTTGCCGCACGTCGAGTTGCGTTCGGCGTTGGGCCTGTTGCGGTTGCGGGGCGCTGTTGGTCGTGGCCAGTTGCATCATCGCCCGCGCCAGCAGGTCGCCGTGCCCGGCGCCGGCGGCGACGTCGGCCAGTGCCAGCAGCAGGTCGGCCTTGCGCGAATCGTCCGGCGGCAACTGCAGGGCGCGCTGCAACACGTCCAGCCGCAGCTCATCGGATGCCGGCGATGTGGACACCGCCGCATCGAGCGCCGCGAGGTCGCGACCGTCCAGGCGACCGGCCACGGCGACGATGGCCGAGCGCCACGCCTGACGTTGCGCCGATTCTTCGGGAATCCGATCCATGCGGACCAGGGCCAGGGCGTGGTCCAGCCGGTCGCCATGCCGGGCGACCGCTTCGGTGGCGCGGGGGGCGAG
>CAYYPN010000248.1:0-4794 GCA_964473545.1 uncultured Planctomycetaceae bacterium | reverse complement strand
ATGCTCGCGGTGATCGTCGGCCTGAGTCTTCTTAAGCTCATCCATGATCGGGTGCGCAACCGCTACAACGCGCTGGTCGAACGCTACATCGAGCTGATCGGCCGGGCGTCGGCGCTGCTGGTCGGTACGATCGCCGTCGAGATGATCCTCCAGGGCATCGAACGCTGGCTCGGCGCGATGCCGTAGGTTGCGGCACTGTGTGGATGGACATGGGCCGCTTCGAGGAGGGGCAGGCCGTCGGCGGGACGAGGTGGGTCGTCGGTTGGTGGCGTGTGCTACCGGTAGCGCGTGGGCTCGGGCAGGCCCAACGGCAGGCCGCAGAAATAAGCAAAACGCCACGCCGACTCGTCCAGAAACTCTGGCGGCATGTGGTCGCCCAACTGCATGTCATACAGGATCAGCTTCTCGCCCATCACGGTGTACTGAAGCTGGGACCAGAACAACTGCAACCAGAAGGCGATGTCGGTTTCGGTGATGTCGGGTCGAATGCCACGCAGAATCTGCGGCAGCTTCTGCTGGACGCTGGCGAAGCACTGCAGGAGCATGCCCTGGGCGGCCGGGTCGCCCTCGACGATGATCCGGACGTATAAGCCCGTCACGTGGGGCGTGCGCGTCGGGCCGTGGCAGGCTTCGAGGAACGAACGCACCGCGTCGCGGATCGCGTCGGCCACGGCCTGGTGGTTCGTGTAGTCCAGGTCGTCGAACACGGTGAAGTGCCGATCGAGTTGGGCGCGTTCGACGATGAAATGCCCGATCGTCTCGAGGAACAGCTTCTCCTTGGACTGGAAGTGGTACATGACCAGGCTCAGCCCGACGCCGGCGGCCTCGGCGATCTGGCGGACGCTTGTGGCGGCGCAGCCGCGCGAGGCGAACAGGGCACCCGCGGCCTCAAGCACCGCGGCGCGCGTGGCCCGGCCCTGGACGTTGGGCCTGGGGTGGTCCGGCGGGCCTTTTGCGTCTTGGTTGTCAGTCATGGGTGCCATCCTCACCGGCTGCGGTTCCGCGGGATTAGCGACATTGTAAGCGATGCCCCGTGACGGACTGAAACCTCATATTTTCTGCTCGAATACCTTGACAATACGGGATATTGAGGTATGTTTACTGAACGTTCGTTCTATCTGTTACCCTTTTTGTGGGAGAAATGATGTGAGAAAGTACCTGATTGCGATTTGCGCGGTCGTGGGGCTGGCTGGGTTGGCGGGCCATGCAACGGCAGGCGAACTGACTTCACCGGTCGATGGTCAGTCGTACTACTACTATGACTACAGTTCTGGCGTCTGGCAGACCGTCATTGGGTTGACCGATCCGGTCCTCCACGGCGTGGCGAAGTATCCCTGGTACAAGGAGCGGGCATGCCCCGTTTTCGAGTTCCAGATGGACACGGGCCTCTACGGGCAGAGCGACCTCGAAGCCACGTTCGATTTCTACGTCACCCAGGCCGGCTCTGATACGGATGACGATGGCATCCAGCTCCGCTACGCCCAGGGCAACGGTGTCGTGGAATACGCCGACGCCGGCGGTGCGCTGATCACGACCGTGGATCCGATGGTCACCGGCTGGCGGTCGATCGACGTCTCCCCGGCGCTCCAGGCCGCGGCCGACGGCGATTGGGCCTGGCTGCGCCTGACGCTGTATCCGGATGACTGGTACTCCGGCGACGACGAGATCTACGTCGCATCCAGCGAGAACACCGGCTACGAACCGAGCATTCAGATCGCGCCCGAACCGACCAGCGCCATGCTCGCGTGTGCCGCTGCCGGGCTGATCCTGACGCGCCGCCGTCGGTAAACCTTGATCCTTATTGGCGATTAATGAGCAGGCGAAAGGCGTTGGCCTTTCGCCTGTTTGTGTGTGGCCGCGTCACTCGTCTTCGAGTTCGATGTCCTCGACATCGTCGTCGGGTTGCATCCAGATCTGTTCGGCGACGGGGGCGTCGACGGGGCCGGCTTCGGCGCGGGCCGCGGCGGCGAGGCCCAGCACGATCCCGACCGCGCCCTGCATGTCGATCTTCTTGCGCAGCTCCATGGCGGCGCGTTCGGAGCAGTGCATGGCCGAGGCCATCCCCCCGGCGCTCGTGCCGCGCAGAAAGCCTTCGATGGACAACCGCTCGACCCCGATCAACTTCGCCACCGAATCCGTGGCGTGGCCCTCGACCAGTTGCTCGACGGCACTGGTCGTCAGTCCGAGCGCGTTGGCGATGCCGGCAAGACTCATGCTGACATTCTACTCGTCCGTGACGCAGCCGTGGCTGGCGTCCTGGACATTTCTGATGTATTTCCACAGCGTGCCGCGCCGGGCCTTGTAGGGAGGCGGGGTCCAGGCCTTGCGGCGGGCGGCGAGGTCGTCGTCGCTGAGGTCGACGCGGATCGTGCCGGTTTCGTCGTCGATGGTGATGGTGTCGCCATCCTGGACCGCGGCGATGGGCCCGCCTTCCTGGGCTTCGGGGACGACGTGGCCGATGATGAACCCGTGCGACCCGCCGCTGAAGCGGCCGTCGGTGATCAGCGCCACGTCATCGAGGAACCCGGCCCCGGCCAGGGCGCTGGTGGGGGTGAGCATCTCGGGCATGCCCGGCCCGCCCTTGGGGCCTTCGTAACGAATGACGATCACGTCACCGCTTTGGATGCGGCCTTCCTCCAAGCCGCGCAGCATGTCCTCTTCGCAATCGAAGCACCGCGCCGGGCCGGTGAATTTGAGCCCCTGCTTGCCGGTGATCTTGCCCACGGCCCCGCCTGGGGCGAGGTTGCCGCGCAGGATCGAGATGTGACCGGTCGGCTTGATCGGATTCTCGATCGGGTAGATGACATCCTGGTCGGTGGGCAGTTCCGCGGCGTCGGCGAGGTTGTCGGCCAGGGTCTTGCCGGTGCAGGTCATGCACGCGCCGTTGAGCCAGCCGGCTTCGAGGAGGTAGCGCATGACCGCCGGGATGCCGCCGATCTTGTGCACGTCTTCCATCACGTACTTGCCGCTGGGCTTGAGGTTGCCCAGGAGCGGCACGCGCTGGGCGATGGCATGGAAGTCATCGATGTTCAAGTCCACGCCGACCGCCCGCGCCATGGCGAGCAGATGCAGGACGAGGTTGGTCGACCCGCCCATGGCCATGCCCACGACCATCGCGTTCTCGAACGCCTCGCGGCTCATGATGTCGCTGGGCTTGAGGTCGAGTTCCATACACAGGCGGATCGCTTCGCCGGCGCGGATGCATTCGTCGGCCTTGCCCTGTTCGACCGCCGGGGTGCTCGATGAATACGGCAGGCTCATGCCCATGGCTTCGATCGCCGAGGCCATGGTGTTGGCGGTGTACATTCCGCCGCACGCGCCGGCACCGGGGCAGGCGTTGCGGACGATGGCGCGGCGTTCGTCTTCGGTGATCGAGCCGCCGAGCTTCTGCCCGTAGCTCTGGAACGCCGAAACGATGTCGAGGACTTCTTCCTTGCCCTTGAGTTCGGTGCAGCCGGGCTTGATCGTCCCGCCGTAGATCATGATCGCCGGGCGGTTGAGCCGCGCCATGGCGATGAGGCAGCCGGGCATGTTCTTGTCGCAGCCGGGCAGGGCGATCAAGGCGTCGTACCACTGGGCGCCCATGATGGTCTCGATCGAGTCGGCGATGAGATCGCGCGACTGCAGCGAGTAGCTCATGCCGTCGGTGCCCATGGCGATGCCGTCGCTGACGCCGATCGTGTTGAATCGCATGCCGACCAGCCCCGCGTCGGTCATGCCCTCCTTGACGTGGCCGGCCAGGTCGTTCAGGTGCATGTTGCAGGGATTGCCCTCGTACCAGCAGCTTGCGATGCCGACCTGGGGCTTGTTCAGGTCCGCCTCGGTCAAACCGGTGGCTAGGAGCATCGCCTGGCTCGCGCCCTGGCTGGCCGGCTGGGTCACTCGGGCCGAGTACTTGTTCAACTGGGTGGTGTCGGTCGCGCTGGTGGTCATGGCTTACCTCGAATCGGGCTGAAACCAAATATTATAGCAAATGGCGAAATCCGGATTGCAGGCGGCCAGGCGGCTGCTGATAATAACTCGCATGCCAACGGTGCTCCGGGACGGGCCATACCGCGTATACTTTTACAGTCACGAACCGCATGAACCGCCGCATGTGCATGTGGCCCGTGAGCAGGTCACCGCGAAGGTCTGGCTTAACCCGGTGCGGCTGGCGGCGAACCATGGCTTCGCCCGACATGAACTAACGGGAATCGTGAATCTGGTTCTGGAGCATAAATCAACTTTGCTGGATGCCTGGCATGAGTTCCACGCAGACGAAGACGGCTGATCTGGCTCGTGACGTGCGGTGCACGAACGATGCACTCGAAGTCGATCTGGTCGATGGCAGAACCATCATCGTGCCATTGGCTTGGTATCCGCGGTTGCAGCACGGCTCCGCGGCGGAGCGAGCCCAATGGGAACTTGTCGGTGACGGCCGCGGTATCCACTGGCCGCGACTTGATGAGGATCTTTCGGTTGAGGGGTTACTGGCTGGACGACCGTCGAGTGAATCCCAGCAATCCCTGGCCGGATGGCTGGAGAATCGCCGAAATGCGGGTCCGGCTGCCCCATAAGCCATCTCCCTTTACAATGCTCGTATGACACAGGCCCTGGCTGATTCGGCCAAGACCCAAGCCGACGGAGCACCGCTGCTGCAGGTGCGCGACCTCAAGACCTACTTCCCGGTCAAGCGCGGCGTGTTCCAGCGGACCGTCGCCCACCTCAAGGCAGTCGATGGAATCAGCTTCGACGTCGGCCGGGGGCGGACGCTCGGGCTTGTCGGCGAATCGGGCTGCGGGAAGACGACCGTCG
>CAYYPN010000247.1:0-4829 GCA_964473545.1 uncultured Planctomycetaceae bacterium | reverse complement strand
GTCGGTTGCTCGGCCATGTCGATGCTCCTGCCCCCGGAAGGGGGATTCCGGGGATTCCGGGGATTCCGGGGGTACCGGGGGTTCGGGGGAGGATGCTATGACATGGGCGGGGATGCCACAACCAACGGTTCAAGCCGGTCCCCGAGCCGGGTTCTTATGCGGAGGCCCGGACCTTCGCTTCGCTCGGGTCCGGCCTGGGGCTACTCCAGGAAGACGTGGATCATGTCGTGGGTGGGGAGGACGGGTTGGAGGATGGTCATCAGTCGGCCGTGGGGCATGTCAGCCGGGGCGTGGACGAACAGCTCGCGCGGCCGCGGGCCATCGGTCGCGGCCAGGTGCGCCGCCAGGGCCTGCGCATCGGCGGGGTGGGTGACGCGTTCGGCGTTGTGATACACACCCTCGTCGTCGCGCTCGTCGTAGGTCTCGATGAGCGTGAGCGAATCGTCCTCGACCAGCCGCAACTCCCACGAATGGAACAGCCGCTGCTCGCGATCGCGCAGCTTCTCCGGCGGCAGGTAGGCGCGGTAATACAACTGGCCGTCCGGCGGCGGGTCCATGCGCAGGCCCCGCGGGCCTTCGGCGGCGTCGAGCATCCGGCAGACCTTGCGGACCAGCCCCAGCGGCATGTCCGCCCCGACGTCCAGCGTCACGAACGGATCGCGCGCGCCTTCGGCAAGATTCGCCAACGCCGCCAACGCCTTGGCGATGTCGGCCCGGGTGACCAGGGCGTCGCCTTGCTCCCTGACGAGGTTGACGCGCACGGCGGCCAGATCGTCGGGCCCGGCGTCGGGCGCAGCGGTGACGTTGAGCGTCAGGTCGACCACGCGCGGCGGGCCGTCCGGACGCGCCGGCTCGATCGTCACCTCCAACGTCTGCCACGGCTCGCGCTCGAATGCTTCGGCCGGCTGGAATCGCTCATACACCGCGCCCTGGCCGGCCTGGTGCGGCAGGTCGAAGATCGTCGTCGGCTCGTTGTACGTCGACACGATCGACCCGACGTCGCGCACGTCCGCCGCCAGACGGCGGGGCGAATTCGCATCGCCGGGCACCCGGTACGACCCGGTGTAGACCAGGCCCGTCTCGGGCAGGTGCGAGCCGGCCTGCTCATCATGAACCAGCCGCTCGACCCGCATCTGCCGCGTGTTATTCCGGGGGTCGGTCCAATGGAAGGTCATGATCGCGCGTTCGCCCCTGGGCCAGGCCCTCAGCGCGTCGTAATCGACCGGCCGGCCGGGCTCCATGCCGATGAAGCTCATCGCCTCGACCACATCCGCGCCGCTGACGAACGCGACGGCCAGCGCTTCGTAGGCCTTGGCGCTGTCTTTGTTGATGAGGATGAACTCGGCCGGCTCGTGGTTGTTCACCGCGGTGGTCGCGCCGAACAGGCGAACGACCCGCTGCTTGCGATCGGCGACGAGGCCCGGGCGGACCATGAAGCGCGCATCATCGGCCGCGCGCTGGGCGTAGGCTTCGTGCGCCGCCATGGCCGCGTCGCGCGCCGCGACACGCTCGGGACTCTGGGCCTGTGCAGATACGCCGCATAGCAGCAATGCCAACGAGAGGGTGATCCAACGCATGGGGGACTCCTTCGACACATGCTACGCACGCCGTGCTTCGACGATCGTGTAGGCGGTCGGTTGCAGGCGTCGCGCGGCGGCGCCCGCAAAACCTGCACGTTCGAGCATGGCTTTGACGTCGTCGATGCTGAACACGCCGGCCGTCGGGTTGAACAGCTTCATCTGCAGGCTGAACAGCGCGGCGAAGGCGTCGCCTTCATGACCCGTGAAAAAGTCGACGACACACAGCCGGCCGCCGGGGTTGAGCGAGGCGTGGAGCTTGTCGAACAGGGCGGCGGCGGTGTCGGGCGACTCCTGGTGCAGCGCGCCGCAGTAAAGAATCGCATCGAATCCGCCGGGCAGGGGGTCGTTGCGGTAGTCGCCGGCTTCGAGCGAGATGCGCGGCGCGGCGGGGTCGGACTCGGTCAACTCACGCGCCACGTCGGTCACCCCCGGAAGATCGAACTGGGTGATGCGCAGGTCGGGGTAGCGGGCGGCGACGAGGCGGCCGATCGTGCCGGGCCCGCTGCCGACGTCGAGCAGGTTGGCGCAGCCTTCGAGGTCGACGGCGTCGGCGATGGCCGGGCCCAGCGCCAGCGCGCGGCTGTGCATGCCGAGCGTGAAGCGGCGGGTCTGCGCCGGGTCGGCGCCAAGGTGAGCCTGCGGCGGAATCGCGGGCTTGCCGTCGCGCACGCAATCGCCCAGGCGACCCCACAAACCATACAGGTCGTTGTTCAATCGCAACGCATCGAGCATGCCCCCGCCCCCGGAAGGGGCAAGCAGCGTTCGATAGTCGGCAGCAACGACGTAGCGATCGTCGCTGCGTTCAAGCAATTCCAGCGCGGCCAGGGCTTCAAGCAGGTCGGCGGTGTACGCGAAGTCGGTATCGCAGGCCGCGGCAACGGCGGCGGCGGTACGGGGTTCGGCGAGCGACTCGAACACGCCCAGCGACACGGCCGCGCCGATCGTCGCCGCCTGCCAGTAACCGCTGGCCAGCTCCGTTAAGCGCCATGCTGCGTGGGTGGACATGGAAGCATGATACCGCGTTGAGATGTCAGGGTTCAGGGATCGAGCTTCAGTGAAGAGGACCGCGTACGCTTGCCTCTTCGCCTTCAAATCACCAACCCGGGCGACCCCGGCCAACCCTGCGGGATGACCGGGCCTGGGGGCGGCGGATCATTCGCCGCGGCGGCGTTTGGCGGTTTGCTCGTGGCGGCGGAGCATGCGGCGGGCCAGCGCCTGCATGTCGATTTCGACGTCGGTTTCGTCGACGATCTCGCTGCCGAGCAGGGTCTCCATCGTATCTTCGAGGGTGACGATGCCCGCGGTGCCGCCGTACTCATCGACGACCTGGAACAGTTGGGTGTGATGGTCGAGGAACTGTTCGAGGACGTCGGCGACGGCGGCGTGTTCGGGGACGGGATGGATGGGGCGTGCGAGGTCGACGAGGGTCGTGTCGAGCTCGCCGCGTCCGAAGGCGTGGAGAATGTCGTACCGCGTGACCAGGCCGGTGATGTGGTCCAGGTCGCCGCTGTGGATGGGCATGCGTGCGAAGCGCAGGGGTTGTTCGGGGTTGACGGTGTCGCGCACGGTCTGGTCCTGCGGCAGGGCGAAGACGACCTTGCGCGGGGTCATGATTTGTCGCGTCTCGATTTCACGCAGCGCCAGCACGTTGCGGATGACGTGGGCTTCGTCGGCGGTGATCGCGCCTTCGCGGTGGCCCATGTCGGCGATCGAATTCAGCTCGGCCCGGCTGAGGCGCGACTGCTCGCTCTCCCCGCCGACCAGGCGGTTGATCCATTCGAGCATGACCACGACCGGCAGGAGCATGGTGATGAGCAGGCCGGTCATCCACGCGGTGAACGGGGCCAGTCCCTTGGCGTAGACCGCGCCGAAGCGCTTGGGGATGATCTCGCTGAGCACGAGGATGAGCAGGGTGAGGATGGCCGAGGCGAGCCCGACCCAGACGTCGCCGAACACGATCGCCGACTGGGCCCCGACGCCCGCGGCGCCGACGGTGTGGGCGATGGTGTTGAGGGTGAGGATGGCGGCGAGCGGGCGGTCGATGTCGCGCTTCATGCGTTCGAGCTTGACGCCGGACTTGTGCTTCTGCTCGACGAGCAACGTCACGTAAGACCGCGGCACACTCAGCAGCGCCGCTTCGAGCAACGAACAGAGAAACGACACGCCCAGCGCCAGCGCGAGATAGAGCAGGAGGAGGGTCATGCCCCCCATCTTATTCCCCAAGCCGGACCGGCGTCTTCGAAGGTCCGGGGGAAAGGAACCCGGATGCCCCGCGAATCACCGCCGGCGTTTGCCCTTGCCCTTGCGGGGCTTGGGGGTCTTCGCCTTTTCCTCCCGGCGCGGCTTGCCCTTGGGGGTCCTGGTCTTCTGCTTGTCCGATTGCTTGTCGATGATCTGCAGGTCCATCTGGCGCCGGGCCAGGTCGACCGACACGATGCGCACCGTGAACGTGTCGCCGATGGTGATCGAGCGGCCCGAGCGCTGGGCGACGATCGACCCGGTGTTCTCGTTCAGGCTCCAACGCTCGGCCGGCGTTCCCGGAAGTTCGCTCGTCTTGATCAACCCTTCGACGAGGTACTTGTCGATCTGCACGAAGATGCCGAAGCTCGTCACGCCGGTGACCGTCCCGTCGAAGTCGTCGCCGAGGTGATGCTCGGACATGAGTTGCAGGACCAGGTAATTGCGCAATTCGCGCTCGGCTCCCTCGGCGTTGCGCTCGGTCGCCGAGCAGTGCCGGCCGATCTCCGACAGGTCGACCTCGTCGGGACAACGGGCGTCGTCCTTGAGCTTGTCGGTGATCTGCTTGCGGGCCTTGGCGCTGCGGGGGATGCGGACCTCGTTGCCGGCGACGTCGAGCAGCGCCTCGAGCGTGCGGTGCGCGGTCAGGTCCGGGTACCGGCGGATCGGCGACGTGAAGTGCAGGTAGTGCTTGCTCGCCAGCGCGAAGTGCCCGATCAGCGCCGGGGCGTACTCGGCCTTGGTCAGCGTTTTGAGCACGGCCAGGTGCACCGCCTTGGCCGCGGGCTTGCCGCGCGTCGCTTCGAGCAGGCCCTGCAACTCCTTGCGCGACGGGTTCGATGGGATGTTGTAGCCGGCGACACTGGCGAAGCGGCGCAGCTCCTGCGTGTCGCTCTCGCCGGGGTCGGGGTGAATCCGCCGCAGCGCCGGCACGTTCAAATCCGCAAACGCCCGCGCCGCCGCCTCGTTGGCCTCGACCATGAACGCCTCGACGAGCTGGTGCGTGAACGC
>CAYYPN010000246.1:0-4834 GCA_964473545.1 uncultured Planctomycetaceae bacterium | reverse complement strand
CGTGTCGTTCAAGGTGGCCAGCGGCATGGACAGCCGCATCGTCCTCGATCACAAGGGCGCCGAGCTTCTGCTGGGCCAGGGCGACATGCTGTATCTCAGTCCGCGATCAAGCAAGCTCACCCGCGCCCAGGGCACGCTGGTCGACGATTCGGAGATTCGCAAGACCGTGCGTTTCCTGAAGGATGTCGCCGCCCCGAGCTTCGAGCCGCAGTTGGTGCAGCTCAAGGCGCCCGGCGGCGGCAGCGACGAGGACGGCGGGCCGATCGAACGGGACGAACTGTTCAACGACGCGGTCGAGATCGTGCTGCAGACCCAGCGCGGTTCGGTGTCACTGCTGCAACGCCGCCTGGCGATCGGGTACAGCCGGTCGTCGCGGCTCATCGAGGAGATGGCCGAGGCCGGCATCATCGGCTCGTACAAGGGCTCGCAGGCCCGCGAGGTGCAGATCAGCCTCGATGAATGGGAGGCGATGAAGGCCCAGGCCGCCGCCGACGCCGCCGCCGTCGAAGTCAACGGCAACATCCAGGCCGAACTGACCTACGAGGCCGAAAAAAACCTGGAAGAAGACGAAGGGGCCGACGCCGAGGACGACGAGTACGAATACGAGGATGAGGGCGAGGACGAGGAGGAGCAAGACGACGAGGAATACGAGGAGGGGGATGATGAAGAGCAAGAGGACGACGATGAGGACGAGGAAGAGGATTGACCCTCCAGCCGCTTGCGGCTTGGCACCTTGACCCGCAGAACCGGCCCGCCGGCGGTTTCACGTTGAATCGCGCGTGGCCAGGTCCATAGCATTCGGCATGTGACTCGCTCACCCCCGTTGCTATGAAAGGTTCCCCCATGCGCCCCACGACTTACCTTGGAATGACCGGCATCGTGATCACCATGATGGTGACGGCCGGCCTGTGGTCATACACGCCCGGCACGGCCGACGCCCACTGCCAGATTCCCTGCGGCATCTACGACGAGCAGGCCCGCATCCAGCAGATGCACGAGGACACCACGACGATCGAGAAGGCGATCCGCCGCCAGAACGAGCTGGCCGGCGAGTCCGACGCCCAGTCGGCCCAGCAGTTCGTCCGCTGGACGACGAACAAGGAGGAGCACGCCTCGCGGATCATCGCCACGATCAGCCAGTACTTCCTGACGCAGAAGATCAAGCCCGTGGCCGAGGGCGAGGACGGGCGCGAGGCGTACCTGCGGATGCTCGCCGACCACCACGCGGTGATGGTCGCGGCGATGAAGGCCAAGCAGAACGCCGACCCCGCCGCCGCCGACGACCTGCGGGCCGCGATCCGCAACATCGAGCAATACTGGCTCAGCGAGGACGGCAACGACGACCACGACCATGCACACGACTGACCGGGCCGGTCCGCAGCCCGTGAAGGGCTGGACGCCCGTTGCTGCGGTTGGCGATTTGAAAACCCTTGGCCGGCGTGCTATCTTGTCGGGCTTTCGCCACCCCACGGAGGTGCATCATGCCCCGCGTCTGTCACTTCACCGGCCGCCGGACCAGTTCCGGGCGATCCCTGCGCTACCGTGGCAAGGCCAAGTACCTCGGCGGCGTCGGCAAGAAGATCACCGGCAAGACCAAGCGGACCTTCCGCCCCAATATCCAGACGGTCAACGCCCTGGTCGACGGCAAGCCCGCCCGCGTCAAGGCCTCGACCAAGGCCATCCGCCAGGGCCTGGTCGTCAAACCCCCCAAACGCAAGTACACCTACACCCGCCAGCAGCAGCAAGCCGGCGAGTGAACCCATCCACACCGTTTGATGTCGACGAAGCGACGCGGCGATGCCGCGTTGCCAACATGTTGCCTCAGTCGTAGTTGAACACGCCCTTGCGCCAGGCGTAGACGTAGGCGATGATCGACGTGCCGATGAAAAACAGCATCCGGAACAGGAACAGCCCGCCCACGGGGTCGCCCTTGGCGAGGTTGGGAAACACCGTCGCCCACGGATACAGGAACACGATCTCCACGTCGAAGACCAGGAAGGTCATCGCGACGATGTAGAAGCGGACGTTGAAGCGTTTGCGGGCGGTGCCGACCGGGTTCATGCCCGATTCGTAGATCCCGCCCTTGGTGCGCCCGGTCCGCGACGGGCCGACCAGTTTCGACAGGATCAGGTTGCCGGCCCCGAAGGCCAGGGCCATGACCAGCAACACACCCAGCGCGCCGTAGTGCGCCAGATCGGCCAGCATCAATGGAACGGGACTCTGCATGAGCGACATCCTAGCGGCTGGCGCGATGCGAGCAAGCCGATGCTTTGTCACATTCCAGGCCGCGGGTATCATCTGACCCATGACCCGGATACTCGACAGTCAATTCGACCTGATCCGCCGCGGCGCCGAGGCGATCTACGCCGAACCCGAGCTTCAGGCCAGGCTCAACGCCGGCCGGCCCCTGCGGATCAAGTACGGCATGGACCCGACGGCCCCCGACATCCACCTCGGGCATACCGTCCAGTTGCGCATGCTCCGCGCGTTCCAGGACATGGGCCACCGCGTCGTGCTCATCATCGGCGACTACACCGCGATGATCGGCGACCCCTCCGGCCGGGACGCGACCCGACCCATGCTCGACCTCGAAACCATCCACGCCAACGCCCGGACCTACCTCGAACAGGCCGGGCTCATCCTCGACACCTCGCCGGACAAGCTCGAAACCCGCCGCAACAGCGAGTGGCTCCAGCCGCTGGGTTACGCCGATGTGTTGCGCATCACCGGCATGGCCACCGTCCAGCAGATGGTCGCCCGCGAAAACTTCCGCAAGCGACTCGATGAAAGCCGCGAAATCATCATCACCGAGTTCCTCTACCCCCTCATGCAGGGCTACGACTCGATCGCCATCGAAGCCGACGTCGAATTCGGCGGATCCGACCAGACGTTCAACTGCCTGCTCGGCCGCGACATGCAGGCCAAGGTCGGCCAGGAACGACAGGTCGTCATCATCACCCCCCTGCTCGTCGGGCTCGACGGCCACGAAAAAATGAGCAAGTCCAAGGGCAACTACGTCGGCGTCACCGACAACCCCCACGGCATGTTCGGCAAGATCATGAGCATCCCCGACAATCTCATGGCCAACTACTACCGCCTGCTCACGCCGATCCCCGACGAACGCATCGCTTCACTGACCGACCCGGCGAAGACCCACCCGCGCGAAGCCAAGGACACCCTGGCCCGCACGATCGTCGAAGCGTTTCACGGCAGCACGGCCGCGGTCGACGCCAGCGCCGAGTTCACACGCCGCTTCGCCGAAAAACAACTGCCCACCGATATCGAAACGAAAACCCTCACCGACGCCACGATGCCCCTGGCCAAGCTCATCAGCGACGTCGGCTTTGCCCCGAGCAACAGCGAAGCCCGTCGCCTGATCAAACAAGGCGCTGTCACGCTCGGCGACGACAAGATCACCGACCCGCAGGCCGAGGTTGAAATTCCGACCGAGCCGACCGTGCTGAAGGTCGGCAAACGCCGCGTTTGTCATATCGTTCGCAAGACCTTTTAACCCCCTTCCGGGTGGGCACGAAAGGAATCGTGCATGATCGAAGCACTCATCATCGTCAGTGCGCTGCTCGCCCTTGCCGTCGGTCTGTGCATCTGGCATCGGGCCGGCCTCATCGCGGCGCGGCGCGAGCGCGACACCCTCGCCGCCGACCGGACCCACCTCGAACAGATCAACGAAGCCCACCTTCAGAAACTCGAAGCGCAGGCCTCTGAGATTTCCGACTTGAAATCACAGGTCGCCCGCACCGAGGAACGAGAGAAAGCGGCCCGGGAGGAAGCGGCCAAGGCCCTCGCCCAGGCGCGCGAGACGTTCCAGTCGCTGGCCGGCAAGACACTGCAACAGACAATGGAGCAGTTCAACAAGCGGGCCGAGCAGTTTTTCACCCAGACCGCCGACCCCAAGCTCGAGGCCAACCGCAAGGCGATCGAGAACCTGGTCCACCCGGTCAAGGAATCGCTCAAGGCGTACCAGGAGACGCTGAACAAGGCCGAGCAGTCCCGCAAACAGGCCCTGGGATCGCTGACCGAGCAGGCCAGGCATCTGGCCGAGGGCCAGCAGACGCTGCGCAACGAGACGGCGAACCTGGTCAAGGCGTTGCGCCGGCCGGAGGTGCGCGGGCGCTGGGGCGAGTTGCAGATGCAGCGGTTGTTCGAGTTGGCCGGCATGACCGAGCGGGTCGATTACGACGAGCAGGCCGCGGTCGACTCCAGCGAAGGCAAGAGCCTGCGGCCGGACTTCACGATCCACCTGCCCAACGAGCGGGTCATCGTCGTCGACGTGAAGACGCCGATCGACGCGTACCTCAACGCGACCGAAGCGACGGATGACGCGACGCGGGAGCGGGAGCTGGATCATCACGCCCGGCAGGTCCGCGGCGCCGCGGACAACCTGGCCGGCAAGGCTTACTGGGAGGCGTGCGCCGGTTCGCCGGAGTTTGTCGTGCTGTTCATTCCGGGCGAGAGCATGCTCTACGCCGCCGTGCAGCGTGACCCGGACCTCATCGAACGCGCGATGAGCAGGAACGTCATCATCGCCACGCCGACGACCGTCATGGCCCTGCTCAAAACCGTGGCGATGGGCTGGCGAGAGCGGTCGCTGGAGGACAGCGCCAAGCGCATCGCCGAGCTGGGCAAGGAGCTGCACGAGCGCCTGGCCGTGGTCGTCGATCACATCGCCACGCTGGGCAAGCGGATCGACAGCACCGCGCGGCAATACAATACCCTGATCGGTTCGGTGGACAGTCGCCTGATGCCCTCGGCCCGCAAGTTCGAGGAGCTCAAGGCCGACTCGTCGAAACAGATTCCGCCGAACATCGAAACGATC
>CAYYPN010000245.1:0-4838 GCA_964473545.1 uncultured Planctomycetaceae bacterium | reverse complement strand
TCGCGGCGGTGCGGGCGGGGGTGGACATGTTCGACTGCGTGTTGCCGACGCGCAACGGCCGCAACGCCAACGCGTTCACGCGGACGGGCCCGGTGCGGCTGCGAAACGCGGCGTGCGGGGAGGATGACGGTCCGATCGACCCGGCGTGCGGGTGTCCGGTGTGCCGGCGGTTCAGCCGGGCGTATTTGAGGCATCTTTTTCTGGCCGAGGAGATGCTGGGGCCGATCCTGGTCTCCTGGCACAACCTGGCCCACTTTCAGGCGCTGCTGCTGGACATCCGGGCGGCGATCCGGGAAGATGCCTGGTCTTTGCTCGCCCGGAACTGGCCGGTGCTGGCCTGAGGCCGCCGCAGTCGTGTAAGGCCTGGAAATCCGGGGACAAAGTCGTTCGATTCAACAGTAAGGCAAAGGACAGATCATGTTCGAGAATTTACCGCTGCAACTGGTGCTGGCCCAGTCGGACCCCGCGCCGACCCCCGGCGACGGCGCCGGCCCCGCACCGACCCCCGCCCCCGCCACGCCGCCGGACACCGGCCAGACCACCGAAACGACCGGCCAGCCCGCTCCACCGACCAACCCCAACGGCGACCAGCCCCAACCCCAGGGCCCCGGCGGATTCGGCGACTGGACCTTGCCGCTCATGCTGCTGGTGTTCCTGGTGCTGATGTTCGGCATGACCGCGTTCAGCCAGCGCAAGGAAAAGAAGAAGCGCGCCCGGATGCTCGAATCGTTGAACAAGAACGATCGCGTCGTCACCATCGGCGGGGTCATCGGCACCATCGTCGAGGTCAAGGACAACGAGATCGTGTTGAAGGTTGACGAATCGAGCAACACGCGCATGCGTTTCAGCCGCAGCGCCATCCAGGGCGTGGTCGGCGAAGATCAGAACTGATGTGCAACCGAGTCGGCCGGCTGCGCCGTTGACGAAAGAAAGCTTTCCATGGATGTGAATCAGATCCTGTTGGTAGTGGCCGCGATCGGTGCGGTCGGCGTGGCGGCGGGCCTGGTGCTCAGCCGCATGTTCCTCTGGGCCGGCTCGCTCGTGGTGCTGCTGCTGGCGTTGTGCTGCCACCAGTTGTACCCGCCGCGCGAGACGCTGAAGTTCGGCCTGGACCTCGCCGGCGGCACGAGCCTGCTCTACGAGGTTTCCGTCCCGGACGGCATGAACGCCGAGGACGCGATCCGGCAGACGATCGAGACCCTCAAGCGCCGCGTCGACCCCGAAGGCGTGCGCAATCTCGAGTGGCACCAGGAATCCAACAGCCGCATCGAGGTGCGGATGCCCCGGCCCAGCCCGGAGGTCCAGGATCGCCGCGCCCGGTTGCAGCAGGTCACCGACTCGATCGAACAGTCGAACATCTCCACGCAGGCGATCCTGAACGCCGTCACCGCCGCCGAGCCGAACCGACCGGCGTTGTTCCGGCAGTTGATCAAGGGCGTGGAAGGCCGGCGCGAATTGCTGGTTGAGCTGGCCGAGGCCCGGCAGTACATGACCCGGGTCCGGAGCAATTACGACAAGGAGCCGGCCGATTCCGAGGCCCGGCCGACGATGGCCCGCAACGTCGCCCTGGCCGAGAGGGCGTACGACCAGGCGCTGGCCGAGGTGCAGGCGACCAACCTCGACCTGGTGCGGTTGCAGCAGGTCATGAGCATGCCCGCCGAGCCGACGCGGGAAGGCGAACTCAGCCCCCGCCAGCGCGCCCTGGATCGACTCAAGGCCGAGCATCCGCTGCGCGTCAATGACATCGAAGCCTACGTCGAGGCCCACGCGGCCTACGACGCCAAGAAGGGTCCGCTCGACGACCCGGAGGATCTGAAGCGCCTGATGCGCGGCGCGGGGGTGCTCGACTTCCGCCTGACCGTTGACCCCCAGGTCGACAACCTGGCCAACATCGACGACATCCGCGAGCAGTTGCAGGAAAAAGGGCCGGCCTCGTTCACCGGGTCCGACTACGTCTGGGTCGAGATCGACGACCTGTCGATGTTCGCCAAGACGTCGGCCGAGCGCGAGGCGGCCATGGCCAACACCGCCCAGTATTTCATGCAGCGCGGCGGATACGTCGCCGAGCGGTACGGCGAATCGATCTACATGCTCATGTGGAACACGCTGGACAAGTCGATCACCCATCGGCCTGAACAGGAAGGCTGGGAGGTCGACAGCGTCCGCCGCCAACCCGACCCGCGCACTTTCTTCCCCGCGGTCGGCGTGAACCTGAACACCCGCGGCGGCATACTCATGGGCAAGCTCACCCGCGCCTACACCAAACGCCAGATGGGCATGGTCCTCGATGGCAAGCTGCTCAGCGCGCCGGTCATCAACAGCGCCTTCTCCGACCAGTTCCTCATCTCGGGCGGGGAGAACGGCTTCACCCCCCACGAACAGGATTACCTGGTCCGCACCCTCGGCGCCGGGTCGCTGCTGGCCAGCGTCAGCCCCGAGCCCATCGCCGTCCGCACCGTCGGCCCCAGCCTCGGCGAAGACAACCTGCAACGCGGGTTGGGCTCGGCCCTGTACGCGCT
The DNA here is from genome assembly GCA_964473545.1 of uncultured Planctomycetaceae bacterium. Classification (GTDB taxonomy): domain Bacteria; phylum Planctomycetota; class Phycisphaerae; order Phycisphaerales; family Zrk34; genus CAYWKS01. Next base: position 2,319 of record CAYYPN010000245.1, on the reverse strand, counting down.
GATCGCCATCGGCGTGTTCATGATGCTCTACTACCTGTTCAGCGGGGCCGTCGCCGGCGTCGCCCTGGTGTCCAACATCCTCATCGTCCTCGCGGTGATGGCCACGCCCTTCATCACCGGCGGGGCGTCGTTCACCCTGCCCGGCATCGCGGGCATCGTGCTGACCATGGGGATGTGCGTCGACGCCAACGTGCTCATCTTCGAACGCATCCGCGAGGAGCTGTTGCGCGGCGCCGACTCCGAAACCGCCACACGCCTCGGCTACCAGCGCGCGTTCAGCTCCATCATCGACTCCAACCTGACCAACCTGATCGTCTGCATCATTCTTTACCAGACGGCCACGGTGGAAGTGCGCGGGTTCGCCGTCACGCTGGGCATCGGGATCGTCGCCACGCTGTTCACCTCGCTGCTCATGACCCGCCTGATCTTCCAGGCATGGAGCAAGTCGTTCGGCGGGCTCGGCGGACTCATGCACCAACTGCCCACCGTCATCCCCGCGATCGACAAGCTGCTCACGCCGAGCATCCACTGGATATCCAAGCGACACCTGTTCTTCGGCCTCAGCGCGATCCTGATCGTCGGCAGTCTCACCATGATCGTCGAACGCGGGGCCAACCTGCTCGACATCGAATTCCGCGGCGGCACCGAAGTGGCCTTCGAACTCGGCGACGGCAACAGCATGACGCTCGACGAGGCCCGTGCCCGCCGCGCCCAGATCGCCGAGCTGTTCACCGCCGACACGTCACAACTGGCCGGCCAGGAGGTCGAGATCAGCCGCGGGCTGCAGAACATGGTCACCGACCGCCGGCGCGAGTTGCTCGAAATCCGTACCGAAAAACTCCAGGCCCAGGACAAGCCCGTCGACACCGAAGCGCTCCAGCAGGAGATCGCCCGGGCGACCGACCTGTCGCAACTGCGCGACGCCACCGTCGTCAGCATCGGCGACGCCACCGACGGCGAATACGACAGCTTCAGCCTCGTCAGCACCGTCGAGGACCAGCAGGTCGTTTCATCAGCGATCAAGCGCGAGTTCGCCGACGTGCTTGATGTGCAGGGCCGGCTGAACTTCACCGGTGAAGAGATCGAGGACGCCGCCGCGGCGCCGGTGTATCCGGTCGACCGGGCGACGCTGGGCGAGGTCATCGGCCGCCAGGCCGCCCAGGACGTTTCCGCGTTTCGAGGTGGCATGGCGATCGTCATCGAGGACATCGACCCGGCCCAGACCCTCGACAGCATCCGCCAGCGCCTGCGGGCCATGCGGTACCAGCCGGACTTCGAATCGCTGGCCTCGCGCGAACGCCAGGTGATGGGCATCGACCACGCCCCCGGTGACCTGAGCCGGTACACCTCCGTGGCCGTCGTCGTCAACGACCAGAACGTCAGTTACTTCAACGACCCCGGCGCGTGGGACGCCATGGCCCAGAACGAATGGGACCTGGTCACCGCGGCGCTGACCCGCGATACGTCGCTGAGCAAGGTCAGCAACTTCACGCCGACCGTGGCCCGGACCCTGCGCGACCAGGCGATCGTGGCCCTGGTGCTCAGCTTCATCGCCATCGTCGTGTACATCTGGTTCCGCTTCGGCACGCTGCGCTACGGCATGGCGGCGATCGTCGCCCTGTTCCACGACGTGACCATCGCCCTGGGCTGTGTGGCGGCGACCCACTTCCTTTACGACAAGGCGTTCGGCGAGGCGCTGCTGCTGGGCGAATTCAAGCTCAACCTCGGCCTCATCGCCGCGCTGCTGACCATCGTCGGCTACTCGCTCAACGATACGATCGTGTTGTTCGACCGCATCCGTGAAAACCGCGGCAAGCTCGCCTACGCCTCGCACGAGGTTATCAATCGTTCGATCAACCAGACGATCAGCCGCACCGCGCTGACGTCGTTGACGACGTTGCTGGCCGTCGGCGTGCTGTACGCCTTCGGCGGCGAGGGCATTCGCGGTTTTGCGTTCACCCTGATCGTGGGTGTGCTGGTCGGCACGTACTCGTCGATCGCCATTGCCGCGCCGTTGATCGGCCTCGGGGCCAAGCCTTCCAGTTCGACGGCGCCCGCGATCCGCCGCGACGAATCGGCCTCGACCGAGCCCGCGCCCGCCGGCGCATGAGCCCGCACGCCCGACCCGCGCCGGCGCGGTAGAATATCCGCGGAGGTGCAGAAGGCCTTGGCGAAAGGACTCGCTGCCATGTCCACCGGACACAAAGTCGCCCTCGGCGCACTGGTCGTTCTCGTGCTCAGTGTCGTCGTCTACTACACCATGCTCGCCGACGATCCCCCGGCCGACCAGACTACGGTGATGGGCATCGATGGCGAACT
>CAYYPN010000244.1:3466-4844 GCA_964473545.1 uncultured Planctomycetaceae bacterium | reverse complement strand
CTACTTCGATGGCGGGCAGGTTCAGATTGCCGCCCACCTGGTCTACGAACTCGACTCCGAGGGCAATCAGCTCCGCGTGGTCCGCTTCACCGACTACACGGCCGAGAAGGTCCGCACGCTCTACGCCAATGCCGCTGAACTACGTGCCGAATGGGCCGATCCGGACCATCGCCAGGAGATTATCGACAAGCTGGCCGAACGCGGCATCGACTTCGACGAGCTGGCCACTGCCGCCGATCAGCCCGAAGCCGACCCGCTGGACCTGCTTTGCCACATCGCGTTCAACGCGCCGCTACGGACGCGGCGTGAGCGTGCCCAACGCCTCCGCTCAGAGAAGAAGGACTTCTTCGGCCACTATGGCCCGGAGGCGACGCAGATTCTTAATGAACTGTTGGACAAATACACCGAACACGGCACTGCCCAGTTTGTGATCCCCGATGTCCTGGAGGTTCCGCCGTTGAGCGATCATGGAACCATCATGGACATTGCCCGCCACTTCGGCGGCGAGGACCACCTGGTCGAGGCCGTTCACCGATTGCAGACGCTGCTATACGCCGCGTGATGGAGCACCATGGCCAAACGACAGAAGAAGACAAAGGAGCCGAAGACCACCGCCGAACGCCTCGGCAACGTCATCAAGTCCTGCCGCAAGATCATGCGGAAGGACAAGGGTCTGTCTGGCGACCTCGACCGTCTGCCCCTGTTGACGTGGGTTATGTTCCTGAAGTTCCTCGACGACATGGAGCAAATCGAGGAGTCACGATCCAAGGTCCGCCGCGAAAAGTACCGCTCGACAATTGATCCACCATATCGGTGGCGCGACTGGGCAGCCCAGGAGAACGGTATTACCGGCCCGGAGCTCATTGCCTTCATCACGCAGGAAGAAGCCGTCCGCCCTGACGGGACAAAAGGTCCGGGTCTGTTCGCGTATCTGCGGGGGCTTCAGAACGGGCGCGGCAGCCGCAAGCAAGTCGTCGCAACAGTCTTCAGCGGCCAGACCTGCCGCATGCAGTCGGGCTACCTGCTCCGCGACGTGATCAACCACGTCAACGCCATCCACTTCGAATCGCAGGCCGAACTGTTCACGCTCGGGCACCTATACGAATCGATGCTGCGGGAAATGCGCGACGCAGCAGGCGACTCCGGCGAGTTTTATACGCCGCGCCCCGTCGTTCGTTTCATGGTCGAGGCCGTCGATCCGCAGCTTGGCGAGACGGTGCTCGACCCGGCTTGCGGGACGGGCGGGTTCCTTGTTGAGGCCTACAACCACATGGCTAAGCAGGTCAAGACCGTCGAGCACCGCAAGATGCTCCAGACGGCATCGATTCTCGGCGGCGAAGCCAAGCCGCTGCCGTACCTGCTCGTCCAGATGAACCTG
>CAYYPN010000244.1:0-3456 GCA_964473545.1 uncultured Planctomycetaceae bacterium | reverse complement strand
AACGAGATCGGCGAACGCGACCGCGTGGACGCAATCCTCACCAATCCGCCATTCGGAGGCGAGGAGGAACGCGGCATCCTCAGCAACTTCCCCGAGGACAAGCAGACTACGGAGACGGCGCTGCTGTTCCTTCAACTCATCATGCGGAAGCTCAAGCGAGCGCCCAAGCCCGGCCGAGCGGCGGTCGTCGTCCCCAACGGCACACTGTTCGGTGACGGCATCTGCGCCCGGATCAAGGAGCAGCTGCTGACGGACTTTAACCTGCACACCATTGTTCGGTTGCCGTGGGGCGTATTCGCGCCATACACCGACATCCCCACGAACCTCCTGTTCTTCGACAGATCAGGGGCAACCGAGACCATCTGGTACTACGAAGTGCCGGTCCCTGAAGGTAGGAGGAAGTATACGAAGACCAATCCGCTGCAGTTTGAAGAGCTGGCGGACGCTCTAAAATGGATCAAATCAGGTCGACGCCGTGAGGGTCCGAACGCATGGCGGGTACCCGCGAAGACCGTCCTGGAGGATGGGTGCAATTTAGACATCTTGAATCCTCGGGGCCAGGATGCGTTGGAGCATCTACCACCAGAACAGTTGGCGGATTCTATCGCGGAGAAAACGCGGCGCGTCTCCAAGATCATGGAGGAAGTGAAAGCGATTCTCGCCGATTCCACCGAGGGTGAGGAGGTCGCCAGATGAGTAAGGTGTGGCCAGAATCGCCTCTTGGCGGAGTGATTTCACACCGCAAAGAGTTCATCCGGATCAGTGATGCAGAGAAGTACAAGCGATGCCGCGTTCAGCTTGATGCCAGAGGCATCGTGCTGCGGGACCGTATCTTGGGAGTCGACATCAAGACGAAGGACCAACAGGTCTGTCGCGCGGGTGAGCTTCTGGTTGCTGAGATTGACGCGAAGCATGGAGGCTTCGGGATCGTCCCGGAGGAGCTGGATGGGGCGATTGTCAGCAGCCACTACTTCCTGTACGAGATCGATGAATCCAAACTGAATCAGCGGTTCCTGGATTACTACCTGAGAACGCCGAGCTTCCAGGATCAGATCGCCGCTCGCGGGTCCACAAACTACGCGGCGATTCGTCCTCACCATGTGCTGGAATACACGATGCCCTTGCCGGATCGTTCCGAGCAGGATCGGCTGGTGAGCAGGGTTGATGAACTGCTTGGCAAGCTTGACGAGGCACGAAACACAAGAACAGACATCGAGAAGGAGGCCGAGGCTCTGCTGAGAAGCGCCTTCATGCGAATCGCGCAAGATGCAGGCCACCAGAAGCTGGCGGATGTTGCTCCTCTGGAGCGTCGCCCCGTCGAGATCACCGTCGATGGCGAGTACGCCGAACTCGGCGTACGGTCGTTCGGACGAGGCGCGTTCCACAAGCCGACGCTGCTCGGCGCAGATTTGACTTGGCAGAAGCTTTTCCGAGTGAAGGCTGGTGACATCGTGATCAGCAACATCAAGGCATGGGAAGGCGCAATTGCGGTCGCCGCCCCGGACGACGATGGCCGAGTCGGTTCTCATCGCTACCTCACCCTGTCGCCGATACAAGGGAAAGCGGCGGCTGGCTTCCTCTGTTTCTACCTTCTGACGGACGAAGGATTGGCCGCCGTTGGCCGCGCGTCACCTGGAAGTGCGGACCGCAACCGAACGCTCGGACAGAAACGCTTGATGGACATAGATGTCCCAGTGCCGCGGTTCGAGCAGCAGGTGTGGTTTGAGCGACTCCAGGGCAAGATACGCGAAATGCTTGCAGCCCAGGCAGACGCAGACACGGAGATTGACGCACTGATGCCGTCAGTGCTCTCACGCGCGTTCGCTGGAGAATTATGAGAATGCGACCAAGAAGGCTCCTCGCGGAGCGTTCATGAGGAATAACTGATTGATCACGAGCAGCGCACAACTCGATCATAACCTTCGGAGCCGACTTGAGCGGCTTTCGGAGGCTGACCGCGACTACTGGTCGTTTCGGGGCAATTCGAAGCGTGAGCACGGTCATGGTTTGCTGCAGTATCCGGCCATGATGGTTCCACAGGTCGCTCGCGCGGTGCTTGATCAAGCATGCTATGTGCATCCGGACATCACACGTGTAGGCGACCCGTTTTCGGGTTCAGGAACGATCTTGACCGAAAGCATCATGCGGGGGCTTGATTTCACAGGCACCGACATCAACCCACTTGCCATCCTTCTTTGCAGGGTCAAGGCCGGCCCCTTCTTCGTGGGGGCCTTGGCTGAGAAGACTGATGAGCTTGTTGCTCGGATAGAAGATGACCACAGATGGGCCATCGAGGCAGACTTCCCGAATCGCAACAAGTGGTTCACGCGAGAAGTCCAGATCGGACTGTCGAAGATACGCCGCGCGATTAGGGAAGAAGCTTCCTCGTGGGCGCGTCGCTTCTTCTGGGTTGCTATGGCCGAGACTGTCCGGTTCACCAGCAACTCGCGGACTTCAACGTTCAAGCTGCACATCCGGAAGCAGGACGACATTGACGCTCGCGATGTTGATCCAATCACCATCTTCACGAAAATCGTGCGACGCAACCTGTCCTTCTATGAAGACCAAGCCAAACAGCTGCAGAGCTCTGGCTATCTCACACAGGGGCACTACAGAGGCGAAGTCTCCGTATCGCTGCGCGATGTACGCACGGCAGACACCGATGCACTCTGCGACGTGATACTCACCTCGCCTCCATACGGCGACAACACCACGACTGTTCCTTACGGCCAGTACTCGTACCTACCACTACAGTGGATTGACCTTGACGACATCGGTGGTGACGTCGACTCTGGTTGTCTCGACTCGACGCATGAGATCGACTCCCGCAGCCTTGGTGGCCGGCGACGACTTGGCAAGAGGGATGTTGACCAGCTTAAGGAGAGATCACGTGCCTTCAGTAGATACGTGAACGCGCTGCAAGATCAACCGCGAGACCGAACGGTGCGGGTGACAGCGTTCTTCCGCGACCTCGATGCATGCTTGCGACCCATTCTCCAGTCGTTGCGGCCGGGCGGTCTTATGGTGTGGACGCTTGGGAACAGGAAGGTCGGCGGCAAGCGTGTCCCTCTGGACACCATCTTGTCAGAATTGCTTGATGACCACGATGCACATCTGCTCTGCAAGCTGCGCCGACGCATTCACTCCAAGCGGATGGCTCCGAAGAACAGCGTGGCGACGACCATGTCGACCGAAGCGATCCTCGTTATGCGGAAGGCAAACAGATGATCGATCCTCATCTTGATATCGATGCCCATGTTGTCCACCAACTTGGCGATGAACTGATTACGGACTCCGAGCAGGCGCTACTGGAACTGGTCAAGAATTCCTATGATGCTGATGCTGAGTGGTGCAATGTCGTGATCGATACCAAGGCTGTCGAGTCCGTCAAGCGTCCCGTCTTCTCAAGCACTGATTCGGCGAAGCATGGCGATGACGGCCCCTCGAGTACAGATG
>CAYYPN010000243.1:1786-4876 GCA_964473545.1 uncultured Planctomycetaceae bacterium | reverse complement strand
TCGGCCCTTCATCACCCCGGCCGCCAATCAACCCAAGTAAATGTCTTCACCCTGCTTCTGCGGCCTTGTGGTTTGGTAGGAGGGGTCGAAGTGTCGGCCGCGCTGTCTTTACCACCGGGACACAACGTTTGGCCGCCGGAAAGGCAGGGCGACCGTTCGCGGCAATTGTCGCCTCGTGCGGGGGCACGTCAACTGCGGATGCTTGAGCAATCCCGGGTCGGGGGCGACCTAAATCATTGTTTTGCGATTACAGTTCCATGCCCTGTTGCTTGAGCAGGGCGTTGAGTTCTGCGCCGTCGATCCGGCGGGGTTGAAGGTCGCGCTGCGTGCAGAGCGCCGCGGCGGTGCCGGCGGCCTGGCCCATGTTCATGCAGGTCGGTTGCAGGCGCAGCGACCCGTTGGCCGCGCGGGTGCTCGAGACGCTTCGACCGGCCACGAGCAACCCGTCGATCTCCAAAGGCACAAGGCAGCCGTACGGAATCTCGTACCAGTCTCCATCCGGGGGGTGGCGGGCGGCGCGGTATTCGTTGAGCGGATGCTTGTCCTGCCCGTCGTGCAGGTCCATGTACCACGAGCAGCGGCTGATCGCATCGTCGCACTTGAGCGCGCCGAGCACCATGTCCTCGGTCACCTGTTTCTCGCCGTGGATGCGGCGTGTTTCGCGCACGCCCAGGTGTGAGGCGACGTCGACGATCACGCTGTCGGCAAAGGCGTCGAACGTGTCGCGCAGGAACTTCCAGATGTCCACAACATGCTGGTTGCAGACCCGTTCGCCTCGGGTGAGACCGGCGGCATCGGAAGCGTCGACGTCGTCGGCCATGTCGAGCAGGAACAGGCGAATACCCGGCGGATTGCCGGGGACCGGCTTGCCGAAGTTCAGCGTCCGGCTGCCGATGGGGGACCCGCCGGCCAGGTGCACGGGCGCGAGGCGGCCGCTGGCGATCGCGTCGCGGCAGGTCGCCTGAAACGTGTCCTTCGGGGGGAGTCGGTCTTCGTGGATGTTGGCGATGACGAAGATGAGGCTGACCGCCTGGAGCTTGCCGTCGTCGCGGCCTTTGTCGAAGGGGGCGCCGGCCTGAGCGGCGACGTCGGCGTCGCCGGTCGCGTCGATGACGACCTTGGCGTGGGCCGAGGTCAGCCCGTCCTTGTTGGCGTAGCGGATGCCGGTGACACGGTTGCCGTCCGTGCGGGTTTCGGCGAGGTGGGTGTGCAGGAGCAGATCGACGCGGGCCTGTTCATACATGCTGAACAGGACGGTGCGTGCGATGAAGGGGTTGAGGGTGGCGTGGAAGTCGCCGATCGAGGATCCGCCCTCGGCGACGACGCGTTGCCAGAGTTCGTTGACGATGCCGCCGCCGTCACCGGCGGTGCGGATCATGCTGATCAGGCTGTTGGTGAGTGTGCCGCCGAGGCAGTTGGTTTTTTCGATGGCGAGGACCGAGGCCCCGTTGCGAGCCGCGGCGAGGGCGGCGCCGATGCCGGCCGGCCCGCCGCCGACGACGATGACGTCATGGTGTTTCGCGTTTGATGCCATGGGGGCATCTATACCGGCGGGATGCGGCGCAGGCAACGGCGGCCGGGAGGGGGGCGATCACGGCCGGAGGCTGCGCGTCATGGACTCGGCCAGTTCATCCTGCGGGCAGTTGGCGTTGGCGTCGCGGAGGGTCTGGATGAGTGTGCGGGTGTTCAGGTCGCAGGCCGGCTGTTGCGTGTGGAGGTGTTGGACGGCGGCGGCGCCGGCGGCCTGTCCGAGCATCGAGCAGGCCGGCTGGTCGCGGATCGCGCCCTGCACGGCGCGGTCGGCGCTGACACATCGGCCGGCGACCCACAGGTTTCGCCAGCCTTTGGGGACGAGGATGCCGTACGGCAGGCCGTAGTAGGTTCCGTCGGGCGGGATGTTGCGCTGGGTGTACGCCTGGTAATACCGTTCGTATTCCTCGGGCGTGCAGTCAAAGACGTGGATGTCGACCTGCTTGCAGTAGATGGCGACCTGGTCGGGGAAATGGCGGAGGTTGCGGTAGTCGTCTTCGTCGACGAGGTACTCACCGATGATGCGGCGGGATTCGCGCACGCCCATGAGCGCGGCGGTGGCCACGAGGCAGGCGTCCTTCGTGCCTTCGAGATATTGCCGCAGCCACTGGGTGTATTCGTGGGCGAGTTTGCGGCCCTTCACGTAGCCATCGGAGAGGCTGCGCGTGTCGAGGGCGTCGGTGTGGAAGATGTGCCCGGCGTTGAGAATGCCGTAGGTCGGGCCCGTCTGGAACAGTCCCGGCACGTGGCGGTCGGGTTGACTGAAGAACCCGTCGTCGATGGCTTTCTCGACCATTTTCTGTTGCTGGTCGTAAGTCCAGTCGGAGAAGTCGACGTTGGCGACGAGGCCACAGAGGGTCGGGGGCATGACGCCGGGCTCGTCGCGTGCGGCGCGGATCGTCTGGACGCCGCACAGGTCGGCCACCACCGCGTCGCCGGTGGCGTCGATGACGGTTTTCGCGGGCACGTACCGATGGCCTTCGATGTTGTGAAGGATCACGCCGTGGATGGTTCTGGTGGCGGGGTCGATATCGACGTCGACGGCGCGGGTGGCGAAGCGGATCTCGACGCCCGCGGCGTTGCACATTTCGTCGAGCAGCATCTTCAGGCCTTCGGCGTTGAAGCCGGTGCCGGCCTTGGACTGGAGCCAGCGATCGGGCGTGACGTGAGGCGGGAGCTGGCCGCGCTGGTAAAGGGTTTCGACCCATTCGAGCATGATTCCGCCGATGACCGAGTGCTCGTTGTTGGCCATGCAGTACCAGTTGCTGACCAGGGCGCTGGTGCCCATGCCGCCGAGCGCGCCGATGGCTTCGAGTAGCAGGACGCGGGCGCCCTGGCGCGCGGCCTGGATGGCGGCGGCGGTGCCGGCGGGTCCGCCGCCGCAGACGACCAGGTCGTATTCGCGATCGCGGGGGATGCGGCGGGTGTAGGTGTAGTCTGCGGTCGAGTCCCGGTTGGCGTGATCGTGGGATGTCATGTCGGCATGCTAGCGGATGGGCTGGCGGCGCGCTCGCAGGGCCGCACTCAGCCGGTGCAGGACCAGCCGATTATCCGCCTGGA
>CAYYPN010000243.1:0-1776 GCA_964473545.1 uncultured Planctomycetaceae bacterium | reverse complement strand
TGGATGTACGCCAGTTCGCCGCCCATGCGGTAGAAGCTTTTGCAGAAGCGCAGGTAGTAGGCCGGGTGATCCTGCGGCGGCTCGCCGCCCCCGGAAGCGGACCAGTCCCAATCGCCACCGGTTTGTATATCAACGACAGCGATGTGGTGATCCTGCACCGTCGGCTCGCCGCGACCGAGGCGGAGGTTGTTGGCGATGCTCAGGGCTTTCTCGAAGACCATCGGGCTCATGATCGCCGACCCGATCGACAGGTACACGCCGCCGCTGAGGTTGGTCACGCCGTGGGTGAAGGTATGGAAGTCGCGGGTGGCGCAACGCCCGATCGCCGCCCCGGCGTCCTCGGTGTACATCGGGTGACAACAGTAGATGTCGTACCCCACGCCCGGCATCACGCAAAGCGGGACGTTGTGCTCGTAGGCCCCGGCGGCGACGTTGTATTTCGCATGCGGGTGGTAGGCCGGGTCGTCGGTGATGAACCGGCCGATGGCTCGACCCCAGCCGTCGTCGGACCCGGCCCCGCGGAGGGCGGCGGTGATCAGCGCCCGGCCGGTCTCGTCCCATGTGCCGAAGCGACCGCGTTTGACGTTCTGCTCGACCGACTCGCTGCTGGTGGCGTGGTGTGCGAATTCCCAGTCGTGGATCACGCCGGCGCCCTGCGTGGCCAGGTGGGTGACCCAGCCGCCGGCGACCAGGTCGCGCAGCAGCAGCCCGGCGCCGTTTTTCACGGTGTGGGCGCCGTAGGTGAGGATGACCGAAGCCTGGCGCTGGCGGGCGGCGGCGATCTGGTCGGCCAGCCGGTCGATGGCCGCGGCGATATGGTCTGGAGCTTCGGGGGCCGGCGTATCGGGGTCGATGGCGATTTTTCGGATATCCACGCGGTCGTCACGCTCGGCCAGGGGGCGGGCGTCGATTCGCGTCGGGTCGATGCGAGCAGGGGTGGTGGACATGGGGGCAGGATAACACATGGTGAATGACGAAGGACGAATCCATGGCGAAGCTCGCAGCCTGAAAATCCGGGGTGTGGAAGGGCGTTGGATATTCGTCGTTCGTGGTTCGACCTTGCCCGGGCCACGGGGCCGGGCAAGGTTTGACACCGGTTGGGCGGGGACTATCATACGCCTGCTTCGGGGATGGCTCACTGGGCGTGAGTCGGGGATGTTCCCCCCGGCGCAGCGCCCGGTTGTTTCATCGGGCCGAGGCGGTTAAAGTATTGGATTCCGGCTCGACAAGGTCGTCCGGTATCGCCGCCACCGTAGCTCAGTGGTAGAGCACTCCCTTGGTAAGGGAGAGGTCACGGGTTCAAGTCCCGTCGGTGGCTTGAACGCATGCCGGACGGACGGGAACGGGGCGACGGTCGCCCCGGCGGAACCGGACGGAAGAGCAACAGGCGACCGGATGCGCGGCGGATGCCGAACGCAGCCCAAGCCCGAAGCGACAGACGACAGCGCCACAGCAAACCCAGTTTCACCGCGCGGCCACCCCAGCGCAACCATGTACGGAGGTATCACCAATGGCTAAGGGTGTTTTCGAACGAACCAAGCCCCACGTGAACGTCGGCACCATCGGTCACGTCGACCATGGCAAGACCACGCTGACCGCGGCCATCACCGCCGTGCAAGGCGCCAAGGGCCTGGCCACTTTCAAGGGCTACGACGACGTGGCCAAGGCCTCGGAGTCCGATGGGCGGCGTGACCCGACCAAGATTCTCACCATCTCCACCGCCCACGTGGAGTATGAGTCGGACAATCGCCACTACGCCCACGTCGACTGTCCCGG
>CAYYPN010000242.1:3380-4916 GCA_964473545.1 uncultured Planctomycetaceae bacterium | reverse complement strand
CTAAGTGCGCCGCTGGCGCAGACTTACGCATTATGTTGATGGCGTTCGTGTCAGGGAAGCGAACGTGTCAGGAGCCTTTACTTTAGTTGGCGGGGGTTGCCCGAAAACAGAAGATGCGACATTGTCGATCCGCGCCGAGCATCTCCCTTGGGCCGACGGTGTTCAAGCATCTTCCGCATCATCCCATCGCATCGATCGCCTCGGCGTGCTTCACCGCGCTCCAGGCGTCGGTGATCAGTTCCACGAGCATCGGGTGCAGCTCGCCTTCGCCGAAGGCGGCGTGAATGTGTTCCGTGTGACGCTCGATCATCACCCGCGAACGGTCGATGCCCAACGCCCGCTGGTCGGGTTCGAGTTGATCGGCGTCCTTGAGCGCCATCGCCACGGCCTGCAGCCCGATGATGTCCGGCACGACCTTTTTCCACGCCCGCCCCTCGGCGTCGTCCGGCAACGCCACCGCCGCCCGCGCAAACTCGACCCACCGCCCCAGCAACACCGCCCACGTCAGCTTCGGTACATCCAGGTCGGTCATGCGGGCATTGTACGGCACGCGTTGCCCCGGGATGGCGATCCCGGGGCTTTAGCATCGTTGGCTGGTGAGGCGGCGGTTCGTGTCGTATCATCGACTGCACACGGCCAAGGAGCATTCCCATGGCATCGACTTCGCGCGGGACGATCGTTCGAGGCATTGACCACGCCCAGACCTTCCGCTTCAGCGCCATCTTCACCAGCTTCCGTCTGGCGACCCAGCCGGGCCGGCTGACCATGGCCCTGGTCCTCGTGGTGGCCATGTTCGTGGTGGGCCTGCTGATCGACGGGCTGGTCGGTTCGGGGCGGGTGTTGCCGGGGGAATTTGAGTACCTGGCCTCCGGCCGCAGCGCCGAGGGTTTCGACGCCTGGCACGAGCAGCACCGCGACCGACTCCGCAACGACCTGGTGATGTTTCTGATGGGCCCGGGGGACATGCCGCGCGACGAGGCCGAGCGGCTGGTCGCTTCGGACAACCGCTGGGGGGCGGCTCGCCAGGCGGTCGCCGAGCGTTTTGCCGGGGAACAGCGGATCAATCGCGAACGTTACGCGCAAATGCCCGACGAGCTGGCCCAGGTCGAGTACCAACTGGCCCAGCGGCAGGCGGCGGCGTGGGATCGTTTCGACGGCATCCGACCCCGCGGCGTATTCCATGAAGCGCTGCGACTCAAGGTGGAGGCCTTCGACAACCTGGTCCATGCGGCGGTGAACCTGGAGTTCGGTTTCGCCCAACTCAACCCCGGCCGGTCGCTGGATCGCGAATCGGTGATCGGCGCATTGCGCATGGCCGGCTACGAACTGCCGCGCTGGCTGTGGGTGGCGCATCCGTGGTTTCTCGGGTTGTGGCTGCTGGTGTTCGCGGTGTTGTGGTCATTGCTCGGCGGGGCGATCAGCCGACAGGCGATCGTTGAAGCGGCGAGCGGCGAGCGGATCTCCATGGGCCAGGCGGTGCAGTTCGCCGCGCGGCGATGGGTGAGTTTCGCGACGGCGCCGTTGATGCCGCTGGCT
>CAYYPN010000242.1:0-3370 GCA_964473545.1 uncultured Planctomycetaceae bacterium | reverse complement strand
GGCTTTCGTCGCGCTAATCGGGTTGGTCCTGGGGGCAGCGGGGATGTTGTTCTGGCTGCCGGTGGGCAACGTCGTGGCGGCGGTGTTGCTGGTCGTGGGGATCCCGGTGGGATTTTTGATGGCGTTTCTGCTGGTCGGCTGGGCGGGGGGGGTCCACCTGATGTACCCGGCGCTCAGTGCCGAGGGGACCGACGCTTTCGACGCGCTCAGCCGCAGCTACAGTTATGTGTTGAGCCGGCCGTGGCGGTTCATCTTCTACACGCTGCTGGCGTTGGGTCACGGGGCGATCACGTACCTGTTCGTGGGGCTGTTCGTGTTCCTGGCGTTGTACCTGGTGCAGGGGGCGTTGTCGGCGTGGGCGGGTCCGGTCGATGCGATTTTCCCCCGGCCGGAGCTGGGCGACCTGGGCAAGGAGATGCACGAGCCGGCGTTGGGGACGACCGCGAAGATCGCCGCGGTCATCGTGCGGGTGTGGGTCATGCTCACGGTGGGCCTGGTCGCCGCCTATGCCGTAAGCTACTACTTCTGTGCCTACAGCAACATCTACCTGATTCTGCGGCGATATTGCGACGGGACGGACATGAGCGAGCTGTACCTCGACGCCGACGATGCGGGCACCGGCCCGCAGGTCGACAAGGTTGAACCGGTCGCCAGTCCGGCGAGTTCGGCGGAGACAAGAGAGGACGGCGACGACCGCCCGCCGCCGACTTCCGATCTCGACCGCCAGGCCGACGATCAGTGAGGCCATGACTTGCGGTCGGCGATGCCGGTACAATGCGGCCCCTGACTGTTTGAGCAAAGGAACAGGTGATGACGACGACGACACGCCATGTGATTGCGGCATTGGTGCAGAACGAACCGGGTGTGCTTAACCGCGTGGCGGGCATGTTTGCCGCGCGCGGGTTCAACATCGACTCCCTCGTAGTCGGGCGGACCGAGAACCCCGACATCAGCCGCATGACCATCGTCTGCGTCGGCGACGACGCGGTCCTCGAACAGGTGCGCAAGCAACTGGCCAAGGTGGTCGAGGTCGTCAAGATCGTCGATTTCCAGAACGTGGCGTTCGTCGAGCGTGACCTGATGCTCATGCGGATCGCCACCACCGGCCAGACCCGCCACGAAATCATCGAGCTGTCCGGGCTGTTTGACGCCAAGATCGTCGACGTCGGCCACGCCGAGCTCACCATCGAACTCAGCGGCGAAGAGGATCACCTCGAGTCGTTCGTCGATTTGATCGAGCCGTACGGGATCGTTGAAATGGCCCGCACGGGCCTGATCGCCATGCCCCGCAGCGAGAAGGCCCCCGGCAAAGCGCCGACCCCCCGCGCCGCGCTCGCGGCCAAACGCATCGACAAACCCGGATCCGGCATCGATGCCGGCGACCTGCCGCCGGGGTGAATTCACCTGGATGTGCGCAAAGACACCCAGACGCGCAGGACGATAAGTAGATCAGTTACGCCTGCCTCCCCCCTCCCCCCCGGTGCCCCCGGCGCTCGCGGCGGGTCAAACTTGTTCACGGACGAACGCCCATGCCCGACTCATTCACCCTCGCCCATGTCACCCACGAAGCCGTCGAGAAACTCGGCGGAATCGGGACCGTCCTCGAAGGCCTGATCACCAGCCCGGTGTATCAGAAGCACGTCAAGCGATCGATTCTCGTGGGCCCCTGTCAGACGCACGTCGCCGTCGACCCGGCCAAGCGGCTCGGCGATGAAGGCACCGTCCTGTATTCCAGTGTCGACGACGTCGATGCGCTGGGCATGGGGTCGCGTCTGCGACCGATCGAGTGGGCTTTCAACACGCCCATCGTCTACGGCCGACGCACGTTCGACATCCCCGGCACCGACCTGCACGGCGAAGCGGACGTGCTGATGATCGATGTGTTCAACATCAGCGCCGATCGGCTGGGCCGATTCAAGTACATGCTGGCCGATCGGTTCGGGATCGATTCCTCGCGTTACGAGGATCGTTGGGATTACGAGGAGTATGTCCGTCTGGCCGAGCCGGCGTTTTATGCGTTGGCGGCGTTGTTGAACGAGGACGAGCTGCCGTGCATCCTGCTCAGCCACGAGTTCATGGGCCTGCCCGCGGCGCTCAAGTGCATCGTCGACGGCGAGCCGACCTTCCGCACGATCTTTCACGCTCATGAATGTTCGACCGCCCGGTATCTCGTCGAGCATCACGAGGGCCACGACACCATGTTCTACAACGTCCTCCGCCAGGCGCGTGAGCGCGGGCTGTACGTCGAGGATGTGTTCGGCGACCAGTCGATGCACTTCCGCCATGCGCTGATTTCCAAAAGCCACTGCTGCGATGCGGTGATGGCCGTCGGCGACTACGCCGCGGAGGAGATGCATTTCCTCGGCCGCCACTTCGACCATCACGACATCGAACTGGTCTACAACGGCGTGCCCGCGACCAGGGTGACGATCACGCAACGCAACAGCGCCCGGAAGATGCTCGTCGATTACTCGAAGCAGCTTGTCGGTTACGAGCCGGACGTGCTGATGACCCATGTGACCCGTCCGGTGATCAGCAAGGGCATGTGGCGCGACGTGAAGGTCTGCGCTGAACTGGATAAGCATTTCGCCGGGACCGGCCTCAAGGGCGTGCTTTACATTCTGACCTCCGGGGGCGGGACGCGCCGGCCCCAGGACGTGCGCTCGATGGAAGACGAGTACGGCTGGCCGCGCGACCACCGCGAAGGCTACCCCGATCTCGTCGGGCCCGAGGTTGAACTGTGGGACATGATCCGCCCGTTCAATGCCGAGCATGAAAATGTGCAGATCGTGCTGGTCAACCAGTTCGGCTGGTCGCGGCCCCGGATCGGGACAAGGTTGCCCAAGGACATGCACATCGGGCATCTGCGGTGGGCGGCGGACGTCGAATTCGGCATGGCGACGTACGAGCCGTTCGGCATCAGCCCGCTCGAACCTCTGGCCAGCGGTGCGGTCTGCGTGATCTCCAACGTCTGCGGCTGCGAAGGGTTCGTCGAGTACGCCACCGAAGATCAGCCCACGCCCAACGTGCTGGTCGCCGACTTCACGAAGCTCGACCAGCCGCACACGATCGATGCGCTGCTGGCGATGACCCGCGCCGAGCGCGACCGCATCGAGACGATCGAATGCCGGCGGATCGCCGACGAGCTGATGGATCGCATCCCGGGCGACAACGAATCCCGCAAGGCCCTGATCCAGTCGGGCCAGAAGCTTGTGAGAAAGATGGGTTGGGACCAGGTGGTACGTGACAAGCTCGTCCCCGTGCTCCAGCGAATCACCCAGAACGGCCGATAGCCCCACCCCACAAAGCCGCCGATAATTTACCCCACAAAGCCGCCGATGGTATCGGCGGTCTTATTTCCCGGACCGCG
>CAYYPN010000241.1:0-4934 GCA_964473545.1 uncultured Planctomycetaceae bacterium | reverse complement strand
TGCGGCTACCTGCTCGACCCGCACACCGCCGTGGGCGTCGGGGCGGGGCGCATGATGGCCCGGTCGCGCGGGTCGCACCCGACCGTCGCCCTGGCCACCGCCCACCCGGCGAAGTTTCCCGATGCGGTGGAAAAGGCCACCGCCCGCCGCCCCGCGCTGCCCGAACGTCTGGCCGACCTGTACGAGCGCGAGGAGCGGTTCGACGTGCTGTCCAACGACCTCGATGCCGTGCAACGACACGTGCGCAAGGTGTTGAACGGACCAAGCCGGCTCTGATCGCAGCGAAGAGCCGGGTCCAGAACCCGGACTTCGAAGACCTCGGGTCCGGCTTGGCTAGCCATCGCCGCCGTCGCGCGGTAATCTGTGGCGTTACCGCGTTATCAGGGAGGATTCCCCCATGAAGGTCATCTGCGATCGTGGAGCATTGGTCGAGGCCCTGGCCGTCGCACAGAGCGTGGTCGTGGCTCGCACCCCCAAGCCCGTGCTCACCTGCGTCAAACTCACCGCCGCCGACGGCGAGGGCGGGTTGACCGTCGCCGCGACGGACATGGAAATCGCCATCCACCTGTCGGTCATGCAGGTCGAGGTCCAGGAGGCGGGCGAGGCGCTGGTTCCCGCCGACAAACTCAGCGCTATCGCGCGCGAGTCGACCGACCCGACGCTGACGCTGGAGACCGAGGACGACGCCACCCACGTCCGCGGCGCCGACTCGCATTACAAAATCTTCGGCTACTCCCCGGCCGACATGCCCCCGATCAAGCCGTTCGAGGGCGACGCCGACTTTCAGATCACCGCCGGTGGCTTGCTCGATCTGGTGACCAAGACCCTGTTCGCCACCGCCCGGGAAAACAGCCGCTACGCCATCAACGGCGTGCTCATGGAACGCGACGGCAAAAAGCTGACCATGGTCGCCACCGACGGCCGCCGCCTCGCCCTGGCCAAGGGCTCGATCTCCGGCGGCGGCAGCGCCACCAGCAGCGTCATCGTCCCCACCAAGGCGCTGAACCTGCTGTCCCGCCTGCTCGACGACCCCACCGAAGACGTCAAGCTCCGCATCACCGACAACCAGATCCTCGTCGGCACCGCCTCGGCCACGCTCACCAGCAACCTCGTCGAAGGCAACTTCCCGCCTTATAAAGACGTGATCCCCAAGGACCACGACCGCAAGGCGACCTTCGCCACCGACACGCTGGCCTCGGGCGTCCGCCGCGCCGCTCTGCTGACCAACGAGGAATCCAAGGGCGTGCGCATGGCGTTCAGCGGCGACCAGCTCGTCCTCTCCAGCCGCGCCCCCGAGATGGGCGAAGCCGAGGTCAGCGTGCCGATCGAGAGCTACACCGGCGAGCCGATGGAGATCGGGTTCAACCCGCAGTTCGTGACCGATGTGCTCAAGGTCGTCGACGCCGACCAGATCAGCATCGAGCTCAAAGCCCCGAACAAGCCCGGCACCCTCCGCACCGGCAACGACTTCCTCTACGTCGTCATGCCGATCAGCCTGGGGTAAGGCGATGCGATGGCGGATGACGAACTGGTGCTGGATGTTCCCACACCGTTGGGTTTTCGCGTGCGGCTGGGAAAGTCTTACTGGCGGATCATCGCTACAATCAAACACCCGGTGATGGCGGATCGCCTGGCCGACGTTGAGCGTACGCTGCAGTCGCCGGACGAAGTCCGCAGGAGCCGGCGTGATGAGTCGGTGTTTCTGTTTTACACGCGGATCGCATCATCGCGCTGGACATGCGTGGTGACGCGGCGGCTCAATGGCAAGGGTTTTGTGATCACCACCTACCCGACCGATGCGATCAAGGAAGGAATGACCGTATGGACCAGGTGAAGGTGTATTACGATCGACAGGGTCGCACACTGACCGTCTGGTTTGATGATCCGGCCAACGAGCACGTCTGCGAGGAAACCGGCGATGAAGTTGTCTTGATGAAATCAGTCGATGGTCGGGTCATCGGGTTTGAAAAGCTCAATTTTGATCCGGCTGACGAAGCCAGGCTCGACGTGGCTTTTGAGCGCGTGGGTTGATCGAAGCACAGAGCCCGAATTCCGGCGTACAATCCAACCGTGAATCACCGTCAAGCCAGATCATCGAAGCATCGCTACCAGGAATTCAAGCGTGAGCGGGCGTGGAAGGGGGTCACCAGCCGCAACCCCTTCAGCGACGAGGATCGCCGCCGACACGAGCGCGTCGACGACGAGACCCGCCGCGAATACTTCCGGCAGTACAAGCAACTGATCTGGCCGTTCCGCTGGGCGATCGGCAAGCTCATGCTCATCGGCATGATCGCCGCGACGCTGGAGATGATGTCGCCGGCGGTGTTCGGCATCATCATCAACCTCCTCGATCAGGGCAACCTCCCCGGCGTGCTCGCCTGGATGGCCCCGGGTGAACTGACCCGCGATGACAAGATGATCTGGCTCCCGGCGATCTGCGGGGCGATGATCGGCCTGATCCTCGTCGCCCGCGGACTCGAGGTCTACCGCAACATCAACACCATCGCCACCAACCAGAAGATGATCACCCGCCTGCGCCGACGTCTGCATCGGCACATGCTTCACCTGGGCCTGGGCGATCTGTACTCGATGAAGACCGGCATGATCGTCTCGCGACTCTCGCGCGACGTCGACCTGGCGACCGGCCTCCTGCAACAGGCCATCATGTCGCCCACCGCCGCGGTCTTCCGCATCGCCATCGGCAGCGCCCTCATGTTCGCCTGGAACTGGAAGCTCGCACTCACCGCATGGGCCGTGCTCCCGGTCATGCTCTACATCAGCCTGATGTGGGTCAAACGCATCCGACCGATCTTTCGCTCCGCCGGCCGCGACCGCAACCTCATCGATGCACGGGCGACCGAGACCTTCGGCGGCATCCGCGTCGTCCGCACCTTCCAACGCGAAAATCGTGAACGTCTCGATTACACCCTCGCGGACGACACGATGATCCGTAAACGTCTGTTCGCACGGAAAACCGCGCTGACCATCGACTCGCTCTGGCAGGCGCTGATCCCGCTGTCGAGCATCGCCCTCGGCGGCATCGGCGGATACCTCTACCTCAACGGGCAGGCCAGCCTCGGGCAGATCGCCGCCTTCCAGTTCTACGTGCCCATGCTGCTGGGGCCGGTCTTCCGCATCGTCGCCACGATGAACCAGACCCAGGAATCGCTGGCCGCCATGGAGCGGGTGTTCGAGATCTTCGACATGCCCGTCGACAAGCCCGACCCGCCCGACGCCATCGACGCCCCACGCCGCGTCGAGAGCTTCGAGTTCGACGGCGTCAGCTTCGCCTACACCCCCGGTATTCCCGTCATCCACGACTTCTCGCTCCACGTGCCCGGCGGTTCGGTCATCGCGCTGGTCGGGCCCAGCGGCGCCGGCAAGACCACCATCACCGACCTCATCGCACGGTTCTACGACCCGACCGACGGCGCGATCCGCCTCAACGGCATCGACCTGCGGCACATCAAGCTCAAGAGCTATCGCCAACTGCTGGCCGTCGTGCCGCAGGATGTGTTCCTGTTTGACGGGACGGTGCGCGAGAACATCGCCTACAGCCGCAAGGATGCGTCGGACAACCTGATCATCGACGCGGCCGAGCGGGCCAACGCCCTGCGGTTCATCAAGGACCTGCCCGACGGGTTCGGCACGCTCATCGGTGAGCGCGGTATCAAACTCTCCGGCGGCCAGCGCCAACGCATCGCCATCGCCCGCGCCATCCTCGCCGACCCCCGCATCCTGATCCTCGACGAAGCCACATCGAACCTCGACACCGAAAGCGAACAGCTCATCCAGACCGCCCTCGACGAGTTGTATGAAAACCGCACCACGTTCGTCATCGCCCACCGCCTGAGCACCGTCACGCACGCCGACCAGATCGTCGTCCTCGACGACGGCCGCATCGTTGAAACCGGCACCCACGCCCAACTCATGCAGGCCGAAGGCATGTACTACGACATGGTCGAACGGCAACGCCAGTTCGCGATTCAGGGCGAGTTGGGGTGAGGTTGGCGGCTACGCAGCCACCGGGCTGTGGACAGCCCGGCTCTGACCCCGTTTGCGTCGGGCGCGCCGCGGTTGGCATCAGAGCCGGCGTGTCCCCACGCCGGTTGTGGCGCAGCAACAAGCTCACACCCGTTGCCGCTCAACATATCCGTAGACATTCTCGTAGTAGCCCCGATCCCATATCCATTTCACACTGCCACCCTCCGCCCACCACCGACGCCCCGGCTCCAGACCGAAGGCGCCAGTCATCGCTTCACTGAGCCATCGCGTGAGCAGTCGACGCACGACCGTACCGTCGCCTTCGATCGCCGCGCGGTCCGCGGTGACCAGCGCATGCGCATGATCCGGTTGGCCGGCAGCCATGTGATACTTCCAACCGCCGCGCCGGCATATATCCGGGATAAGCAACTGGACATGCCGTCGCTGCGACGTGTCGAGGTACACGGGGGCGTACTTCAACCGTGACGCTTCTTCCCGCTCCCAATCGCTGTCCAGGCCAATGATCGGATCGCCGGGCTGATTGCGGCCACGACCGACAGTGCCGCGCGCGTCACCATGCAGACGTGTGCCGTAGGTGCCGAACGTGATATGAAACCCCAGCGGAAGATCGATCATACATGTGAGTATACCCTTGAACTTGTAGCTACGTCGTAGTCGAGGTCAGAGCCGGCGTGTCCCCCCGCCGGTTGTGGCGCAGCAACAAAAAAGCCCACGGATGGCTATCCGTGGGCTTTGAAGTTACAAGTCAGGTCGCCTGCTCAATCCGCGTCGCTTGCGCCGGCGGTGACGATGGCGGGTTCTTCTTCGAGTTGCTGCATGCCTTCAAGGAAGCCCTTGAGCTTGCGGGCACGGACCGGGTGTTGCAGCTTGCGCAACGCCTTGGCTTCGACCTGGCGGACGCGCTCGCGGGTGACCTTGAAGATGCGGCC
>CAYYPN010000240.1:0-4950 GCA_964473545.1 uncultured Planctomycetaceae bacterium | reverse complement strand
ATTCACCATGACAGCCGGAGAGACGACATGAGCGACAATCTCAATGATCTGAGAGCGGATGAAATCACCGTTGGGTTTCATCCCAACGGCTACCGCATTGATAAAAACGCATCTCCGATGAACCGGTATACGAAATGGACTATTGACGCCACTGGTGAATGGACGGATCCGGAACCGGTCTGTTTTCATTCCATGCCGGAAACGGGGTGGTGGAAATGCGACCACTTTGGATGGGAAGAGGAATAGGGAGAGCGCGGCATGCCGACCTACGAATACGAATGCGGGGAATGCGGCCATCGATTCGAGAAGTTTCAGAATATGTCGGACGCGCCGATCACGACATGCCCGGAGTGCAAGGGTGAAGTGCATCGACTGGTCAGCGGCGGTGGAGGTGTCATTTTCAAGGGGAGCGGCTTTCACACCACCGATTACGCGAAAAGCAATTCCGCTCCTTCCTGCGGGCGCGAAACACGTTGTTGCGGACGGAACGAACCATGCGGCTCATCGCCATGTTCGGAATAGAGAAGGCATGATCAGCCAGAGCAAACAAACACATCTTTTTGGTCCCGTCCCGTCCCGCCGTTTGGGGCGGTCACTGGGCGTGGATCTGGTGCCGTTCAAAACCTGTACGTTTGATTGTGTCTATTGTCAACTCGGCCGGACCACAGACCTGACTATGGATCGGCAGGCATTTGTCTCGCCACAAGTGATTCTGGACGAGTTGCGAGAGCGGCTGGCCGTTGCAGACCGTCCGGATTTTATCACGCTTTCGGGTTCGGGCGAGCCAACGCTTTGCAAGGGATTGGGACGCATCATTCGCGGGGTCAAAACCATCACCGATGTGCCTGTGGCTGTGCTGACGAACGGCTCGCTCCTGTGGGATGAAGAGGTGCGTCACGAACTCATGGACGCGGATTTGATCGTCCCTTCGCTCGATGCGGGTGACGATAACCTCTACCGCTTCATCAATCGCCCCTGCAAGGAACTCGCTTTCGATCAGGTGGTTGAGGGTCTTGTAACATTCCGGCAGGAATTTCAAAAGCCTATCTGGCTGGAAGTATTTCTTCTCTACGGCATGAACAGCGTCGAGGCGGATGTGCGGCGAATCGCGGAACTCGCAAAGAGAATCGGACCAGACAAGGTGCAGTTGAATACGATCGCTCGCCCGCCGACGGAAGATTTTGCCACAGCCGTTCCGGAAGAACAGATGAAAAAGCTGACTAATTTGTTCGAGGTAGAGACGGAAATCGTTGTGGACTTCAGAAAGATCCACGAGGCAGTTGATGTTGTTGCTTCACGTGAAGACGTTTTGACTCTACTTCGGCGCCGCCCGTGCACGGTGGAAGACATTGCCGCCGGTCTTGGCATTCATCGCAACGAGGTCGTCAAACATCTGGGAGAATTGGTGCAGGAAGGCCGCGTAACAACACATACGACAAACAACAACAGTTACTATCAGGCAAAGCAGGAGATCACGACATGAGAATCGCTGTAGCCAGCGGCAAGGGCGGTACGGGAAAGACGACCATTGCCGCGAGTATCGCCCGTGTGCTTTCGAATACGGGGCGCTTCGTTCAATACCTCGATTGCGATGTGGAGGAGCCCAACGGCCACCTCTTTCTCAAACCAACATGGGAGGAGCCGGAACCAGTCACCGTTCCCGTTCCGGAAATCATCACGGGCAAGTGCATTGCTTGCGGAAAATGCGGCGAGATCTGTCAGTACTCGGCCATTACCTGCATCAAGGGCAAGGTATTGACCTTTCCGGAACTCTGCCACGGTTGCGGGGGATGCTCGCGTGTCTGCCCTACCGCCGCGATTCGAGAGGTTGGGCGCGAGGTAGGCGTGGTAGAGCGGGGCAAAGCCGAAAAAGTCGATTTTGTTCACGGGCGTTTGCATGTGGGCGAAGCGATGAGTCCGCCGCTGATTCGCAAAGTGCGCGAGACCGCCGAAAGCAGCGAAACCACCATCATCGACGCGCCGCCCGGAACGTCCTGCCCGGTCATCACTGCCATTCATGGCGTCGATTTCGTGCTGCTCGCCACCGAACCCACGCCCTTCGGATTGAGCGATCTCGCCCTTGCGCTCGATATGGTGCGTGAACTCAACCTCCCGCACGCGGTGGTAGTGAATCGTCACGAAGACGAAAACGACAGCGCCCGGCGCTTCTGCGAGGAGAAGGGCGTCGAGATCGCCGGGGAAATCCCGGATGACCGCAGGGTGGCGGAAGCCTACTCGCGAGGCGAATTGCCGGTGGACGCCCTCCCGGAATACGAAAACACATTCCGGGCCATCTGGGCTCGCGCGAACAACATGATGGTTCCTGCCTGACGAAAAGGAAATACGATGAAAGAGATTGTTGTGATCAGCGGCAAGGGCGGCACGGGAAAGACCAGCATCACGGGTGCATTCGCCGCCTTGGCAGACAAGCCGGTTCTGGCCGATTGCGACGTGGACGCGGCCGACTTGCACCTGATTCTGAACCCGCAGGTCAGGGAGACAAGCGAATTCAGCGGGGGCAAGCAGGCGCAGGTCGATCCGGAGAAATGTACTGGCTGTGGAAAATGCGCTACCGTCTGCGGCTTTGACGCGGTCAAGCGGATTCCGTCAGACGACGGCATCACCCCGCCGTTTTTTGAGGTGGACCCCGTCGCCTGCGAAGGCTGCGGCGTCTGCGCGTGGTTCTGTATGCCCAAGGCGATGCAGTTCGACGACGCGTTAAATGGATTCTGGTTTGTGAGCGATACGCGTTTCGGGCCGATGGTCCATGCCAAGCTCGGCGTGGCCGAGGAAAACAGCGGTAAACTGGTGACGCTTGTGCGCAACAAGGCCAGGCAGATCGCCGAGGAGAACGGGAATGACACGATTCTGGTAGATGGTTCCCCCGGCATCGGCTGCCCCGTCATCGCCAGCATCACCGGCGCGGACCTCGTGGTGATCGTGACAGAACCGACCGTCTCGGGCGAGCACGATCTGGACCGCGTGGCGGACCTGGCGAAACACTTCGGTATTCCCGTAGCCGTGTGCGTCAACAAATCCGACATCAACACGGAAGTGACTGAACGCATCCGGTCACGGACAGAGGAACGCGGACTCACTTTCGCGGGCGCGGTGCCGTATGACAAGGCCGTCACCGCCGCGCAGGTAGAAAAGAAGACCGTGATCGAACACGCGAATGGCGCACTCAACCAGTCGCTCCGCGATTTGTGGAGCAAGGTGACCGATTTGGTGAACCAACAGGAATAGGCGCGGCATGGATCAGAGGCTGACCCAAACAAGGCGGGCTACGGCTGGAGCGGCATTGCTGCTTCTGGCGCTGGCATGCGGAAAGGCGGCGGCGGGGTATTGGCTGCGGGCTGACATTCTGCTGGCCGACGCTCTCCATTCCGGCACGGATCTTCTGGCGCTGGCTGCTGTCTGGTTCGGGATTACGCTTGCATCACGGGAGAAGACACGGCGTTTTCCATACGGGTTTTATCGTGCCGAAACCATGGCTGCGCTGGTAGCCGCCTTGGTCATTCTCTACCTGGGCGTGCAACTTGCCTTTGAAGGGATTCACCAGTGGGGACAAGCGCCAAAGATCGAGCAACCGGGCCTGGCGATGCTCGTAGCGGGCCTGTCGGCTGTCGTCAGTTACGCCCTTTCCCGGTGGGAACGGCGCGCGGGAGAATCCGGCCATTCACAGAGCCTCGCGGCCGTAGCCGACGAGTCCCTGATGGATGTGTATTCCTCCTGCCTGGTGTTTGCCGCGATTGCCGTGGCGTCACTCGGGATTCCCTGGCTATTGCCGCTGGCGACCGTATTCATCTCCAGCGTTGTGCTCTGGGCTGGTCTGAAACATGCCACGCTGGCCGTCCTCAGCCTGATGGACGCGGCAGTCGATCCGCATCTCGAACAGAACGTCAGAGAAACGCTGGAGACCATTCCCGGGATCCGCCGCGCACCGGCAATCCGCGCGCGCCGGTCGGGACCGTTCTACTTCGTGGATGGTCAGGTCGAGGTGTCCGGCACCATGGACGTCAACCGAAGTCACGCGCTGATTCACCGGGCACAGGACGCGGTGTTCGAAAAGCATCCGCGTGTTGAAGGCGTGATTCTGCATGTGGAACCGCATCACGAAGACCGGATACGCGTTCTCATGCCGGTGCGTTCCGTAAGCGGATTGGAGGCCGAAACGGAACGGCATTTCGGCAGAGCGCCGTGGTATCTGCTCGCAACGGTTCGTGAGAATGAAGTCAAGGCCGAGCGAACCCTTCCCAACCCATTCAAATCGAAAGAGGTGCAGGCGGGATTGGCTGTCATTAACAAATTGGTGAAGGAACACGAGATCGATGCCGTGGCGGCTCTGGAAATCGGAGAGATTGCGTTTCACGCACTACATGAAAACGGCGTGCAGGTTTACGAGGCGATGCCCGGCACCGCGGAACAGACGTTGAATACGCTGGCCGAGAAGCGGCTTCAGCTTCTGACAGGCCCTACCCACAGTTCGGAGACAGGCGAATGGAAAGAGAAGAAGGCAACAGAGAAGACGAGCGCGTGAAGAAAGCCGTTGAAGATGCGCTTGGTGGCATGACCGATCCGGGATCGGGCGCGAAGCTGATGGATTTAGGCCTGGTGCGGAATCTGGCTGTGGAAGATGGCGTGGTCTCGCTGACCTTTCGGCCTTCCTCCACGGTCTGCCCCGCTGCATTTACGCTCGCTCCGGGAATCAAGTCCATGGTGAAGCAAGTCGAAGGGGTGAAGTGCGTCAACATGAATGTAGAGAACTTCAACCGCGCCGAGGAACTGATGACGCTTTTACAGGACGAGTGAACAGGGAGGCTGATCATGAAAGTAGCAGTGACAAGCGAAGGCACGACATTGGATGCGGCGGTGGATCCCCGCTTTGGCCGAGCCAAGTATTTCATCCTCGTGGATACGGACGCGGACGCCTTCGAGGCGTTCGACAAT
>CAYYPN010000239.1:0-4972 GCA_964473545.1 uncultured Planctomycetaceae bacterium | reverse complement strand
CAGTTCCAATGAGAGTCGGTGTTGTGGTCACAGATTTTATCGCCGGGCATGTCGTAGCCCGAGCCTGGCGAACGACCCCGGCGAATAGGCTGACGAGCGGGGCTCGTCAGCCGCGTCGCCGCAGTGGGACCATCATTTGCGTTACCCCCGTGACTGGAAGATTGCTTGCTGGCCCCGGCTGTTGCCTCTCGACTACGCGCCGGACCACGACAACACGCTCGGGTTTCACGGGGAATCGGTACATGAAACCGATCGGACCCGGGACCGATCGGCTGGTGGTGGCGTTGTGTCGGAGGCGGTTCAGGAACGTTTGACCAGGTGGAACATGCCCCAGGTGAGGTAGCCGTTGCGGCCGCCGTTGACCCAGTGTTCCAGGCCCACCTTCATGTTGTCCAGGTATTCGCGGGAGACAAGTTGCCGGATCTCATTGTCGCGGCGCACCATTTCATCGTGCACCGCCTGGTAGTGACGGGGCAGATGGATGTGCAGGTCTTCGTAGCTGGACACTTCGAAGCCGACTTCTTCGGCGGCCTGGCGATAGAAACCGGGCGAGGCGAGGCTTTCGAGGTTGATCCGCTTGTAGATCGGGTCGAGCACGCCGTCGGGGCAATCGTCGGTCTGCATCGGGTCGGTGAAGACGAACTGCCCGCCCGGTTTGAGCACACGGGAAACCTCCCGCAGCACGCGCAACCGGTCGGGCGAGTGCAGGATTGCATCCTCGCTCCATGCGAAGTCGAAGCTCGCGTCGTCGTGGGGAATGTTCTCGAATGCGCCGTCGACGACATCGATCTTGTCCGCCATGCCTTGCTCGGCGTTCATGGCGCGATCGCGTTCGTTCTCGGTTTCGCTGAGGTTGAGGACGGCGGCGTTACAGCCGAAGGTCTTGACGACGCGGCGCATCGATCCGCCGTACCCGCCGCCGACATCGATCACGCTCGTGCGGTCGCCGAGGCCGTCGAGTTTCGCGGCCATGCGATCGACGGTGCGACGGCTGGCGGTGAAGATGGTGTCATCGGCGTGCAGGTAGATGCCCAGGTGCAGGTCTTCGCCGCCCCAGACGTGAAAGTAGAAGTTGTCCGCATCGGAGCTGTTGTAATAGTCGCGGGCTACGTTAATGGCTTGGTCATCGTATTCAGGCATGTCGTATTCCTTTGGCGTGGTGCTCGGCGTCAAGCGCCGGCATCTTAGACCGCCAGCAGTCCGTCGCGGTAGGCGTTGCAGTAGTTTTCGCAGAAGTTGTCCCGGCCGACCAGCGCCTCGGCGGCGAGGATGCTGGACATCATGTCACGGTCGGTCGGATTGGTGATCGCGCCGTCGAGGCCGCTCTGGATGGCCATGACCATGAACGCGCGATTGACGATCTTCCGGGCCGGCATCCCGTAGGAGATGTTCGACGCGCCGCAGATGGTATGCACACCGGGGTAGTCGTCCATGATACGCCGGACGGCGTTGAAGAACTCCCGGCCGGCGTTCACGTCGGCCGACAACGTCTGGGCCAGTGGATCGAGGTAGATCTGGTCGCGGTCAAAGCCGTTGGCGTCGAGCGCGCTGAGCAATTCACCGGCGACCTGGACCTTGTCGTCGGCGCTTTCGGGGGGATTGCCGCGATCGCCCATGCACAGGCCGATCACCTTGCAATCGACGCCCTGGATGACGGGCATCAGCTTGGCCTGTTGCTCCGAGTCCATCGAGACGGAGTTGATCATCGGCGTGCCACGGTGGACCTTGAGCGCCCGCTCGATCGCCGCGCCGTTGGCGCTGTCGAGGCAGCATGGCTTGTCGGTGACCTCCTGCACGACCTTGACCAGCCACTCGAGGTAGTCGGCTTCCTTGGAGGGATAGCTGCCGGCATTGACGTCGAGGTAGTCGGCGCCTTGTTCGACCTGCTGCTGGGCCAGGGCCTGAATGCCCTTGGCGTCCGAGTCTTCCAGCAGGGGCTTGACCTGTTTGCGCGAAGCGTTGATCAACTCTCCAACAATGAGCATGATGCATCCTTATCGTTGTGAACCGGTTGGCCGAGGGCGGCGTCGGTTCAGGTCTGAAAAAACATGTTCTGTCGCACCACGTCGCCGGGCGCGAGCTCGATGAAATCCTCCGGCGGGTAGGGGCCGGTGAACAGTCGGCGCAGGTAGTCGGCACTGCCGCGCAGTTCCTCGTACTCCTTGCCGAAGAATTCGGCATTGGCCCGGGCGCGGTTGCGAACGCGCTCGCACTCCCCGCGGCAGACGCCGCAGTCGACCAGGGCGATGCGGGTCTGGTGGCGCAGTTCCTCGCGCATGCCCCACTCGGCGACGTCCGGGCCCAGTTTCGGGGCGTACTCGTTTTCCATGGTTCCCAGTGGATCCTTGTCCGCGTCGATCCACGAGGCGGTCAGGTAATAGGTGCCGGGGCAGGCGTTGAATTGCTGCTCGTAGGCGGCGCGGGAACCGAGCACCAGCGCCACGCAGTCATGCACGCGGGGCACGATCAGTCCCTGCGGCGGCGCCTTGACGCCCACCAGCCCGTTGGAACACAACCCGTAGCCCAGTACGACACGAGCCACCTCCGCTTCGGCGGCTTCGTCGATGGCCTGCTGGATGATCGCGGGCATCCGCTCGGGGGTTCGATGCAGGTCCTGGTCAAGAAAGTGCAGCCGTGTCTGCGGCGCCAACTCGGCGCACAGGGCCTCGATCTCGGGGCGAATGATGTCGCAACTGATCAGCGCGATGGGCGGGGTAGGTTCAGGCATGGGGGCAATGGATCAGGCCGGCTGGGCCGACGTATCGATCTCCGTTTCCATGGTGGTGGTGAGGTCGGGGTTGCCGACGGCCTGAGCGATGTAGCGATCGACCGAACCTTCGGTCTCCACGACGAGGGTGACGTCCGGGTCATGGGCGCCTGCGGCTTCGGCGCCTTCCAGGGCCAGTTCTTCGACGCGCTGTTTGGCGAAGTCGCGGGCCTGCGACTCTTTCTCGAAGCTGTGCTTGACTTCGCCGGCGACGTGGACGGTGTAGTGGCGGGTGTTGGCCGTTTCCTGGACGAACAGCAGGGCCTGCTTCTCGACCATGATGGAGCCGGCGACGGCGCCGATGGCGTTGGCCACCTCGTGATGTTCGGGCGTGATGAGGGCCGAGCCCAGTTTCTCGGCGACCTGTTCGATGAAGAACTGCGCCGGGGCGCCCAGGCCCACCGTGGGGAAGTAGCTGTGCAGTTTCACGGAGATCAACGGATTCTTGCCGTTGAGGAATTCCTCGAAGAACCAGCGGCCCCACGTGCCGTCGATCTGCTCGGGCAGACGCTCGGCGTGTTTGCCGGCCAGGAAGACGATGACCTCCTCGGCGATGGTGGCGGCGATGAACTCGAAGACCTCCTGTTTGAGCTGTTTACGCGGCGTGCCGGTCAGTCGCGTCAGGTGGTCCATGCCCCAGACGGAGGCTTGGCGGTCCCACTTGTCCAGTCGATTCTGCACGTGCAGGACGTCCGTGGGCGTGAGACCGGCCGGTTCGATGTAGCCCTGTCGTAACAGCGGACGGGCCTCGAGTTGGCTGGGGTGATAGACATCCAGTTCCCGCATGAGGTCGCTGACGCTGCGCGGTCCGTCAGCCAGCAGATCGACCAGTCGTTCCTGGCGCTGGGTCAGTTGCGCCCGGCGCCGCGGGGTGATCGGCCGGTACAGCAGCCAGTATTCCAGATCGTTCGGCGAGCAGCGCGTCGGGTCGATCTTGTGCAGGCGCGATAGCTGTTGTCGGGCATCGGGATACTGCTCGGCCAGCCGGCACAGGGGCGTGACCCGTTCGGGGCCGACCACGATGCCGCGCCCGCCGGCTTCGTAGCTGATCCGGCTGTCGCAGCCGACGCAGGCGGTGCGAATGCGCGCGGTCTTGATCGCGGTCTGCACGTCGCCGACCCGGGCGCCCTGGTCGGTGACGTCGACGCAGGCCGATTCGACCAGGGCCATGTCGGTCGTGGTGCCGCCGACGTCGATCATCAGGCCGCTGCTTTCATCACACAGGAAGTACCCGCCGATCGCACTGGCCGCCGGGCCGGAGACGACCGTCTCGACGGGTTTGCGGATCGCATCCTCGTAGGGCATGAGCGAGCCGTCGCCCTTGACCACCATCAGCGTGGCGTCGATGTTCTGTTCAGCAAGGGCGCGTCGGACGGCCTCGATGAACTCCTGCATGACCGACACCAGCGACGCGTTGAGGCTGGCGGTGGTCGCCCGCTTGATCGAGTCCAACTGGGAGGACAGTTGGCTGGCCATGACCACGGGCCGGCCCGTCGCCTTGAAGATCGCTTCGGCCGCTTGTTCCTCGTGCTCGCTGTTGAGCGGCGAGAAGTAGCCGGACACGGCGAACGCGTCAAAATCCGCGCGATGCCGCGTCGCCCAGTCGACAATGGCCCGGACATCCAGCGGCTGCTTCTGCCTGCCCTGCGAATCGTGCCCCCCGGCAAAGTGCTCGTAGTCGCCGGCGGTGAACTGCTCATCGAGGTCGTACTCGTTGAGCAGGTCCTCGTCGTAACCGATCAGGGCCAGCCCCACGTCGCGGGTCTTGCCCTCGGCGATGGAGTTGGTGGCCAGCGTGCTGGAGATGCCGACCAGTTGCACCGCGGACGGGTCGGGGATCTCCAGGCGGCGCAACACCTGCGTCACTCCGATGGCCAGGTCCTCGCGCGTGGTCAGGTGCTTGGTCGTGGCCAGCAGCTTGCGCGAGCCGTAATCCATGAGCACGCCGTCGGTGTACGTGCCGCCGGTGTCGATGCCGATGACGAATTGCCGCGGCGCGGTTTCGGCCGGTTGGATGTTGCTCATCGCGATGCACTCCCTGGGCGATGTTCGAGGTCACGCGGCCCGTCGGTGGTTAATGCAGCGCAGCGCCCAGGCTGCCAACGCGTTCCTCGGCTTCTGCGAGGATCTTGTCGATGTCCCGCTTGGCATCCGGGGAGACCTTCGACGCCGGGCCTTCGTAGTTCTCGATGATGTTGCGGGTCT
>CAYYPN010000238.1:0-5005 GCA_964473545.1 uncultured Planctomycetaceae bacterium | reverse complement strand
CCACCAGGTCCTTGCCGATGTCGTGCAGGTCACGCAGCACCGTGCCGATCACGAATGTGCCCATGGTCTTGACGTTGGTTTCGGCGAGTTTGGGGCGGAGGATGTCCATGGCTCCGCTCATCGCCTTGGCGCTGCGGATGACCTCCGGCAGGAACATGTCGCCGGCCTTCCAACGCTGGCCCACGGCGTCCATGCCGGCCACGAGGCCCTGGTTCATGATCTCTTCCGGAGACACGCCCTGATCCAGGGCGGTCGTGAGCTGGGCGATCAACTCGTCCTGCTTGCCGGCGATGAGGGTTTCGGTAATCGAAGTGCAAATCTGGGCTGACATAGCGGCTCCTCAAAGAGAATAAAAAGTCCAGTTTTGTCTCGCGCAACAGACGTTGCCCTTAGCAGCGGACCCGCCATCACGCATGAAGTTTCGCGGCCGGCACTATGGTGTGCATCGTTCGGGTAAGGCCGTTGCAGCCTCACCGCCTCCAGCCGATGGGTACCACCTTAGCGGCTGACCTGCACCGCGCCAACCGGAAGTGGATGAGTTTGTTTGATTAGCGAGTGCCGATTTCAACCCGAACGCTCGTGTGTCGGCCCACATCAAACGCGAAATCCGCATTTCTGGGCGATCAGGCCGATTCGCGCCGCCGGACCATTTGATCGTAAGCATCAAAAACAGTTTGGCATTTCTGGTCCCGATTCCATCCGAGACGCGTTATCGGTACAACACTTTCGCATCCTTTCCGCAGCGGTTCGGTTA
The DNA here is from genome assembly GCA_964473545.1 of uncultured Planctomycetaceae bacterium. GTDB lineage: Bacteria > Planctomycetota > Phycisphaerae > Phycisphaerales > Zrk34 > CAYWKS01. The sequence continues at coordinate 4,251 of CAYYPN010000238.1, read as the reverse complement.
CGCCGGACAGTTGGCATCGTGGTGTACAGACGCGGTTTCTCGCGTGGCACGGTGGACGTCGGCCGACCAGGGACGATGCTGGCGACGGATTCGGCCGAGTCGGCTTAGCCGGCCAGCGCGTGAACCGTGAAGTGGGCGTACGCGGCGATGAGCGGGCCATCTGGCGGAAGCCGAGGCGCCCGTCGCTGAGGACCGGGCCGGACGGATGAAAGCTGGGTTGGCGGGCGCGGACATGGTCGCTTGCCGCGCTATAGTCAGTTACGGACGCATGAGGCGAATGGCATGATGAAACCGGGTGATCTGACCGCTGAAGATGCCGTCGTTGTGGTGGACGTGCAGAACGATTTCTGCCCCGGCGGCGCGCTGGGCGTTGAGCAGGGCGACCGCGTGGTGCCGATCCTCAATCGGTGGATCGAACGCGCTCAAAGCGGCGGCGCCGTCATCGTCGCTTCACGTGACTGGCACCCGGCCGACCACATCAGCTTCACCGATCGCGGCGGGCCCTGGCCGGTTCACTGCGTCGAGCATACGTCGGGGGCGGCTTACCACCCTGAGCTGCGTTTGCCCGACGAGGCGATCGAAATTCTCAAAGGCCGCGACCCTGATCGCGATCAATACTCGGCCTTTGACGACACCGGCCTGGGCGAGCAACTGCGCGGCCGCAACGTTCGCCGCGTCTGGATCGGTGGCTTGGCGCTGGATGTTTGCGTTCGCGCGTCGGTGCTGGATGCGCTGGACGAGGGGTTCGAGGTTCATCTGATCCGCCCAGCCACGCGGGCGGTGAACGCCAACCCCGGCGACGGAGAGCGGGCGATCGACGAGATGAGCCAGGCCGGTGCGATGATCGAGGACGCTGACCATGACGCATGAATCAGGTAACCCCCGCGCGGACGGGCCGCGCTTCGCCGAGGGGCTGTTCACCGATCTTTACGAACTGACCATGGCCCAGGCGTATCAGGCCCAGGGCATGACCGATACCGCGGTGTTTGAGTTGTTTTTTCGCGAGATGCCCGAGCAGCGAAACTTTGTCATGGCCGCGGGCCTGGCCGACGTCGTTGAGTACGTCGAAAACATTCGCTTCACCGACGGCGACCTGGCCTACCTGGCCGACCAGGGCCAATTCACGGATCGGTTTCTTGATCTGCTCAGGGATTTTCGATTCACCGGCGACTTGCTGGCGGTGCCCGAAGGGACGATTGGTTTTCCCAACGAGCCGGTTGTGCAGGTCATCGCTCCGATGATTGAGGCCCAGATCATTGAAACCTTTGTGTTGAACCAGGTGCACTTTCAAAGTGTCGCGGCGACGAAGGCGGCGCGGGTGGTGCTTGCCGCACAGGGCCGGGACGTGGTGGACTTCGGGTCACGACGGTCGCACGGCACGGACGCGGCGTTGAAGGTCGCGCGCGTCTCCTATCTCGCCGGCTGTGCCGGAACCTCCAACGTGCTGGCGGGCAGGCGGTATTCCATTCCCGTCTTCGGCACGATGGCCCATAGTTACATTCAGGCCCATGGCGATGAGGCGGCGGCTTTCCGCAACTTCGCCCGACAGTATCCCGACACCACGTTGCTGGTGGACACCTATGACACGCTGGCGGGTGTGGATCTTGTGATCGATCTGGCCAAAGAGCGGGGCGGTCGTTTGTCGATCGGGGCGATTCGGCTGGACTCGGGCGATCTGGCTGAACTGGCCCAGGCCGCCCGACGCAAGCTCGACGCGGCACAACTTCAACACGTCCGCATTATCGCCTCCAGCAGCCTGGACGAGCATGCGATTGCCGACATCGTGCGGGCCGACGTGCCGATTGACGCGTTCGGCGTGGGCACGAAACTGGCGGTCAGCCGGGACGTGCCCGACCTTGATTTCGCTTACAAACTGATAGCCTACGCGGGTGAACCCCGAACCAAACTCTCTTCGGGTAAGACGATTTACCCCGGGCAGAAACAAATCTTCCGTCAATGCAGTCAGGGCGTACTGCAAGGCGATATGCTGGCCTTGCATGACGAGTCGCACCCGGGCCGGGCCTTGCTGGAGCCGGTCATCCGCAACGGACAACGTCAACCGGCATTCAACCTGTCCCTCGGGGTCGCTCGCGAACATGCGCGCCAGGCGTTGAAGCAGTTGCCCGAATCGCTTGCGGCCCTGGAGCCCGCGGGCGATCAGAGCATGGTGTCGATTTCACAGCCGCTTCGACGACAACTGCAACAGTTGTCCGCCGGACGATGAGTCTGCTGTTCAGCCACGCCGGGCGGATACGGTCGCGGCGCGGCATGTGCAACGCGCGGCATTAATCGGCATCGGGCTTGCGTGACCTGATGACCCGGGCGGGCACGCCGACGGCCACGCTCCACGGGGGGATGTCGGTCGTCACCACGGCCCCGGCGCCGATGACCGACCCGCGGCCGATCGTCACGCCCGCGGTGAGCGTGACGCGGCCGGCGATCCAGACGTCATCTTCAACGGTGATCGGCGCATGCCGCAGGCCCTGCCTGGCGATGGGCCGCTCGGTGTCGTCGAACACGTGGTTGGAGGCGATCATCATGACCATCGGCGCGATGCGGACGTGGTTGCCGATGCGGATGAGGCCCGCGCGGTCTTCGCGGTTGCCGTAGCCGACGAGGATCGTGCCCATCTGGATCGAGCAGTCGTCGCCGAGTTCGACATTGCCCTGGACGATAGCGCGGGCGGCGACGGTGCAACGTTCGCCGAGGCGAATCGTGCCGCTGCGCGGATGGATGTGCGTGTCCGGGTGGATCCGGCAAGTCGCCGACACGCTGACATGCGGATGGCGCAGGGCCCGGCGCCGGCCCCACCACAACCCCAGCCGTTGCCGCCACGTCGTTGACTGCGGCATGCTGAGCCCGTCGTCCAGCCAGTTCCAGAACACACTCATGACAGGGCGATCTCCACGAGCGTCGCCAGCTTGCCAGGCATCGAGTTGCACAGCAGGCGATCGCCCGCATGGTTGAACACCGGGTGGTGACAGATGCGCTTCGGATTGCGACCGGGCGGCTCGGTGGGGCCGAGGTACTTCGGCAGCGGCACGCGCGTGATCTCCTGGCCGGTCTGGCGCGAGATGAACAGCACCGCGCCGTGTTGGTCGGTCCCGCCGACGTCGGTGACGAGCAGGTCATGGTCGGCCGGGCAGACCGACGGATGCCCGCCGCCGCCCTCGTCGCTGAGTTTGCGGTAGCCGGTCCCGTCGTAACGCACCTCGGCCAGACATTTGCGATTCGCGTTGTCCGGGTCGGGCCCGTAGCCGATGAGCCTTTCGTTGTCCGGTTGCCAGCCCCAATGCACGCCGGGCCTGTTGAAGCCCAGGTCCACGGCCAGGTGAATATCCTTCAGTTCACGGTCGGACGTGAAGATGTAACTGAGGCGCGGTTCGCCGCGCTCCTTCACCACGCAGTGGTTGCCGAAGAAGAACAGCAACCGATCGCCGGCCCGGTTCCACCGCACGCAGTAGGTCATCAGCGTCAACCCGTCGTCATCGCCGAGGCGTTGTTTCATCTGGCGGTCGGCTTCGAGCAGGCGATCGCGGTCGGGGTGACGATCGAGGATCTGCTGCGTGGTCAGGACCAGCTCTTCACGCGGCGGGTCGAAACTCACGCGGGACATGCCATGCCGATCGCGGGCCTGGAACGGTACCGGGGCGAGGTCGGGTTGGAACTTGCCGGTGCCGTAGCCCGCGGCGTAGAGCAGGCCGTGGCTGCACGACAGCGCCGGCTCGCCGGACGTGGGCATGCCCTCGACATCGCCTTCGATGGTGATTTCGTAACCCGTGGCCAGTTCGCGCCGCGTGATGCAGGGGCGTTTCATCGAGCCGGTCTGGTAGTAGACAAACTTCGCATCGGGCGACCAGCTTTGCCACAGGCCGGTATGCCAGAAACTCGGCGGCGCCGCGACGTCGCCGAACCGATCGAGCACCCGCCCGTCCGCCGAGAGAACGATCACTTCGCAGAGCTGCGTCGCCAGGTCGGCCCCCGCGATGAGGATGCGCCCCGACCCGTCCGGCGCGTAAGGACACAACGTGTAGTAACTGTGCACGCACCAGCGATCGGGCACGGCGAATGAACGAACCCGGGCTTCGGTGATCTGCATGTCCATGATCACAACATCGGCTGGGCGCGATCGACCAGTTGGATCGCCAACCCCCACGGATCCCGCAGCATCGCCAGCCGATCGCCGTTGGGTGCGCTGAACGGCGCGGTAACGATGGCGGCGCCCGCGGCATGTAATCGATCGCACTCGGC
>CAYYPN010000237.1:0-5012 GCA_964473545.1 uncultured Planctomycetaceae bacterium | reverse complement strand
GCCAGCGGAGCGATCTGCCGGCCTTGAGCGAATCGGTGGCGCACGCACTGGCCGAACGTATCGGCGGCGATGACTTGCCGCCGGCGTGGGATCGGAGAGTCGAAGCCGAACGATTCTTCCGGGAGGCATGCTGGGCCGCCACCGCGGACCTGCCAGGGCAAACGCTGCGCGGGCTGACGGAGTCGGCCTGGGCGCTGGGACATCGCGACGTGGAACTGACCCGCCTGCGTATTCTCGCGGGCCTGTTGAGTTTGGTCGACAATCGGCATGCCATCGAGTCGGCGACGCGCGTTCCTTGGTTCAGTTCACTGATCGAAGGGCTGCACCCACCGGATGAAGAAGCTCGACGCTCTGCTGTCCTGCATCGCCAGCTTCTGGAGCAGATGCGGCACAAACTTCACTTGATGCACGATCATCTGCCCGAGTTGGCCGATTTCGACGCCGAAAGAAGCAATCCGGCGCTCTGGCAACTCGGGGCGGAGGTGCTGGTGGTCAGTGGCGAAGTGTTGCGGGATGTGCACGAGCATGGCCATGGGCAGTCGGTCGTGCAGGTCGGCGGCGAAGTGCAGTTCGAGTCCGACTGGGCCGGGGCCACACTCGTGCTCGATCGGACGACGGTCACCGCGCAACGTTTTGACAACCACGCCATCGTGCGCGGCGACGGGCGCATCGACGCCTATATCGACAACCAGGCTGACGGAACCCTCCGCGTCAACGCCGGCGACTACCTGCACATCGGTTCGACCCGCACCGGCGGACCGGTTGATGAATCGACCAACTTCGGCCAAGTGCAACTCGTCGGCGGCACGCTCGAAGTCACCGGTTCGATGGTCAACGACAACGAGGGCCTGATCAGCGGTCGCGGCGGACTGGTCTTCAACGACGGGCTGACCAACCACGGCCTGATGAACTTCGCCGGCGACACCGACATCTTCGGCAACGTCGTCAACGGCGACATCACGCCGGGCAGCGGAAACGGCCAGATCGTCATCTCCGGCGGCGCGTCGGTCGCCTTCCACGACGACGTCGTCCACGGCGGCGAGAAGTTCAAGGTCGGCGCCAACGCCAACGCCACCTTCTTCGGCACACTCAGCGGATACCTGCCCACCGGCACCGGCGGCGTGTTCATCGAGGGCGCCCACAGCCCCGGCTTCAGCCCGTGGTGGACCTCGTCCACGGTCAACCTCACCTACGACTCGTCCTGGTTGTACGTCGAGATCGCCGGCTACAACGCCAGCCCGCCGCCCGACTCGACCGAGTACGACGTGATCGAACTGACCGACGGGGCGGCGCTGACGATCCTTGGCAACTCGTGGCTGGACATCACGCTGCTGGATGGCTTTATGCCGAAAATGGGCTCGCGGTTCGAGATCGTCCGCTACGACAGCGGTGCCCGCACGGGTGAATTCATGGCCGCAACCATGCCGCTGTGGGCGGTGCCCGGCCATGACCCGGATGAACCACTAACGTGGGACCAGACGCTGCGATTCGACGTGATCTACACCGACACGGCGATCGTCCTCGAGGTCGTGCCCGAGCCGGCGACGGTGGCGTTGCTGGCCCTGGGCGGGCTGGTACTGATTCGGCGTCGCGCCGATGATTCAGATCGATCATCGAAATCAAAGACGGAGAAAGGTTGATGAACAGTACCACCATGAAGCATCCCCGGTCCTGCCTGATCCATTCGGTCGTGTTTGCTCTGGCGGCCGCGTTGTCGGGACCATCGGCGTTCGGTGACTCGTTTGGCGACGGTTCCAACCGCTTCCACATCAGCTTCGTCACCATCGCGGGCAACGCCTCCAGCGCCAACGGCACGAACATCAGCCAGTACGCGCCGGGGGATACCTACTACCGCACCTTCACCGATCCCGGCTACGACTACCGCATCGGCGTGTACGAGATCAACAACGGCCAGTGGCAGGCGTTCGTTCAAGGCGTAGGCGGGACCGTCCTCGGCGCACCGTCCTCGGCGTACGATGAGCAAGACGACCACTGGCCGAACCCGGCCAGTCCCGCGGGCAATACCAGTTGGTACGAAGCCCTCCAGTTCGTCAACTGGCTGAACACCAGCACGGGCCACCACGCGGCGTACAAATTCAACGGCACGCCCGGCACCACCAACTACTCCTTCGACGAGTGGGACCTTGACGAGGCGACGTCCGTGAACAACGTGTACCGCCACAAGGATGCGTTCTACTTCCTGCCGACCGAGGACGAGTGGGTCAAAGCCGCCTACTGGAACGGTCAGACGCTCCAGGACTACGCCACGCCCACTGGTAATCCCCCCTTGCCGGGCGATGCGGACAACCTGACCGGTGGCTGGAACTATGACAACGCCATCGGTGCCAGGGACTGGGATTCGGCCCTGGGTCACGTCGAGCTCAATGGCACTCACAACATGATGGGCAACGTCAGCGAACAGACTGAAAGCCCGTACTACGGCATCGCGCCGGCGACCAGCGATTACCGCACGATCCGAGGCGGGAGCTACGGCTATACGATCGACGGGCTGGCCGCCAATTACCGCAAAGATTATTACGCCTCGTGGGAGGGTGACACCGTGGGCTTCCGCGTCGCGTCGCACATCCCCGAACCGGCCACGGTGAGCCTGCTGGGCCTCGGCGGGTTGGCGGGCATGGTCCGATCCAGGCGGCGCTGACGCATCCCGTAATCCACCAATCTATTCGCACCTGAACCCTTCGTGCATCGACAGAGAACCAAGGAAGAGAGTGAGAACATGAACAATCGCAGCTTATGCATCCTGTTCACCGTCGCGGCCGTTGTCGGCGGCGGCGCGACACATGTTTCGGCCGAACTGCTGCCCGTGGCCAGCGTGAACGCATCCAGTTCCTGGGATGCGCTGCGCGGGCCTGAGAACACGATCGACGGCTCGGGCCTGATGGACAGCATTGGAGGCCCGACGCCGGCGATTTGGGATGAATCCGATATCGAGGGCGGGTACATCACGCACGACAACGAGTACAACTCCTACACATCGTGGCACAGTTCCATCGATGCGCCGCCCGCCTGCCCGAAATATCTGCGGCGCAGCCAGTCGGCCGGTACGGGGATGCGCAACTCCACGCCGGCCTCGAGCCGACCTTCGGCATCACGTTGCAGACGCGGGTTCGCCTGCTCGATCACGTCGGCAGGCGCGAGTGGGCCAAGGTAGTGCTCGGCGATCTGCCCCAGCGTATCGCTCGGTTGAACGGTGTAGAACAGCTCGATCGGCCCGTCGCACAACTCACCGTCCATATAACGCATGCGATGCACGACGCGTTCGCGGATGCGGGCCACGTACGCGCGATCGACGTCTTCATCGTCGGTCTGCTCGGTCATGTGGAACAACGGGGCCGGCGTATCCGACATCGGCCAGGCCCATCGTCGGACAGTCTCTGTCAATTCGTTGCGCTCAGGATCGTAAACGAAGTGATAGTTCGCCAGGCCGTTGTCACGCACATGCCGGGTCGCGCCGCCGACCAGGCCCTGCCGCGTGAGCAGGATACGCGTGCCGTGCGGACCGTGCTGAACAATGTGGTACACGCGACGAGCATAGTGACCGGTACCGCCGGGCGTGTTCTGCTTGGCCGCCGCAACGACCATCAGGTCAAGCGATCCCGCCAGCCAGCCGTACACGACCGTCGTTGCGTCGATACCCGAGTGGCTTTGCGCCCACTCGCCGTCGCGTTTCTGCAGCGTCTTGACGGATCGGCCGATGTCGACGATTCGGCTGCCTTCGAGTTCGAGTTGCACGATGTTTCGTTCTTCGAGGATGCCATCTGACTTACCGACGCCTTCGGTTGTGCCAGCGAACTTCTCCTTGACACCGACGCACAGCACAGGCCGATCGGTATTGATCTTTGCACATTCGGCGATGTCGAAGCCCGGCTGATCGGCTTGTGCACTCATCGCCGCCGCGAGCAAGCCCATTGTCAATGCGATACGCCCTATCATGTTACGCCTCCGTGTCATGGATCGATGCGGTCTGGCGTTTTCGAGTCTACATCCGATGCCATGCATTCACTACAGGTTTCCACGCAAAGCCGTGATGAGTTCGGGGACATCACCCGGCGCGTCAGGCGGTTGACGACGCAGGCATCTAACCTCTCACCCCCAAGCCCAGCCCACGTGGAATGAAGTTTAAACAGTTCCCGGACATCGACCTAACGTTATACTGGCCCCCCGAAGCAACGCGCCCTCAGCACGCTAATCTGCAGATTCAATCAGGATGTCTGGAATACACATCGCGGCCAGCCGCCGCGACGCCCATTCGCTGATCCACATCCAGCCTTCGATCGCTCGTCTCTTGTATCATCCCGAGGACACGATGCAGAGGAATGACCATGAGCGCTGGCTACGACGCATTCAACAAGGCGGTGGAGCAGTTTTTTCCCGGTGGTTTCACGCTACGGGATGAGGCCAACGCCATCGTCGCCTACGTGTTCCGCAACGGGCCGCTCGAAGACCTGCATGCAGGCGAGCATTCCGAGTTGCTTGAGAACTCCAACCTGAGCCGGATCACGGATGATGTGATGAAGGCGCTCATGATCAACGCCTGCGAACGCATGGAGCAGTTGCTCCGCGAGAAGCAGGACAATCCTGGGGACTACTACCTCAAGATCATGGACTACAACCGCAAGTACTGTCACGCGTGGCAGCGGTGATTCGATCGCCGGACTCAGCGTACAGCCCCATGGACGTAACCCAGCTTCAGCTCAACCCCCAGGAGATCTCCGCCAGGACCGCAGCGGTGGCCAGCGCCCTGTGTGAGCGCTCAGAAAACATCACCGAGCCCAACTTCGAGGCGATTGCCGGCAGGGATGTGGGGCTGCTGTTTGAGCTCTACGACCATGAGTTCTTTGGCGGCTGGCTTGCAGAACAGATCAAGGAAAAGTCCCCGCGGCCGCTGGCATTCCGTGTCTCATCGCGAATGACCCGGGCCGGCGGCAAGACGACACGGTGGCGGTCTAAAGCCAGCCAGTACAGCTACGAGATCGCCATCGCAGCGCGAC
>CAYYPN010000236.1:0-5024 GCA_964473545.1 uncultured Planctomycetaceae bacterium | reverse complement strand
CAATATTCATCCTGACACCTTATCCTCTGCCTGACACCTTATCCTCTGCACTTCCAGGCGGTCGGCGCCGCGGTTGGCGATGAACGTCTCGGTGCCCGCGGCCTGGGCGGCCAGGGCGGCGAACAGGCCGATCACCCGCGCATGCCGATGCTGACCAAGATTTTCTCGACCCTAGCCGATGTGCGGGCTTGCGGATCACTTCAGATCGGCTAGGGCTTGGGCATCAAGATGTAAATCGGTTCATCAGTCAAGTTCACGCGCGTGCGCCCATCACTGCTTTCGCGGGGCAACGGTTGACCGAGCAAGTCGGCTGCGCGCACGATTCCGGAGCCGGTGGGCAAAGCGACGGCGAGTGGTGCCATGGGCTGGGTTCGAAGTAGGCGATGGTGGGTCGATTCGCCGACGGTTTGGGCATCCTCGGCCTCGTTAGTCTCAGCCGACGCGCCGATGGCATCGGTGGCGCCCGAGCGTTCCTCCACGCCGTGGGCAAATGCGATGATCATTCGGCCTTGCGGGCCTTCGAATCTGTAGGCATGAATGGCGTAGGCAGGATGCGGGGAAGCGATGTTCATCGACCCGGTCGACCGACTGCCGTAGTCACGAAACATCTGGGCCATGACCGCGTGAACGGGCACGGCCAATCTTGGCACGGGGTTGCCATCGATTCGCCAGTCCTGTACCCAGCCCCAGTAGCCGGCCTGCCAACGAAACCAGAAGACCTTCTCGACGCCTAGCGACAGTTGCTGGGCGACGGATCGAACCATGTTGGCCGCGCCGACGCGCTCGCTGGCGCTGCGCCAGAACATCCCCAGGCGATGCGGCTGATCGGGATCGAACCCCGGACTGTCAGCGAACAACGCGTTGAGTTGTTCTTGCGTCCACGACGTACCGTCAGCCCGACGGATCGACTGTGAAATGCCCGACTCGGTGTTCCACAGCGGCATCTGGTTGCCGTGTTCACGCAACGCCTGCTGCATCGCTTTGATCTTGCTTTCAATCGAGACGTGACCCCGTGGCGTGCCGACCTCGTAGATGTGTAGCGAGGCGACATCGATCGTCTTGCCCATGCCCGCGTCGAGCAGACGGTTGACGTAGGCGGTGTGCTTGCCGCCGCTCTCGCTGATGCCCACGACCTTCACGCCGGGCGCGTGCTCGTCGACGCTGGCCTTGATCTTCCGGGCGAAACCGACCAGATCGGCAGCCGACAGATGCTTCATCGCATTGACGTTCGGTTCGTTCCACACCTCGACGGCACGAATCACGTCCGGCTTACCTTCGGGTGCATAGCGTTTCCAGAACGCTTCGAGGAAATCTTCAAAGTCGCTCATCTTTGCCGGCATGTCAGACGTTTGCCCCGGGTTTCGTGAGGCCCAGCCGGGCACGGTGTAGCACACCCAAAGGATGGATTGGTTGTTCTTTCGCGCCAGTGCGACCAGTTCGTCCATTTCCGACCAGTCGTACGCGCCCTTGGCATCGGGTTCCATCTCGTCCCAGCCCCAGAAGGTGCGTATCCACTTGATGCCGACCTGCGGGACCGCCGGCTCGACCGGGCGTTTGTGGAAGCCGAACGGCCAGGACTCGGGCAGTTGCCGGGCGTCGATGAACGGCGACATCGTGAACGATCGTCGCCGCTGGGTGACCACGTGGCCGGAGTGATGTTCCAGTCGCAGGTCGAGTTGGTATGCACCGTAAGGCACATCGCGCGTCAGCCGTATCTTGCCCGACGCCGCCGGCGCCAGGCGGATGTCGCGTTGTTCGATCGCCGGTTCGCCTTTGCTGGCGTCGGTCCATGTTGCCGAGAGTTGGCCGACCCATGGATTGGCCGTGGGGTTTTCGATTTTCATCACAAACTGGACGGGCGTGCGATCATCGAACATGTGGAACGGCGCGGCGGACGCGATCTCGACGTTCAAGTCCGCCCATGGCTCGATCGGTTCGAGTTGCACGTCGCCGACCATCACCTGCGGATAACGCGTGCGGATGATCAATTTTGTCCCGGGCCATAGCATGACCGGTCGGTCGCTGACCCGACGCTGCACTTTCAGCGGCTTGCCGAATGCGTGATGCTCGAAACCGCTTTCGCGGGGCCGGTCGGTCGGGTCGGGGAAAGTGAACGCATGCACCACCTTGCCTTCCTGCCGATCCGGCTTGCGCAAGTCAATGCGATATGGTTCGAGGTCCTGGATCGATATCCACGGGCTGGGATACCGGTCCACCATGCCGGCGAAGGTGACGCGGTATCGTCCGGCGGGAAAATCGGCGGGCAGGTTCCAATAGACCCAGCCCGGTTGATCGCCCCCGGTCTTGTCGGATGCGACGATCCAACGTCCGCCCACGATCCGGTGGTCATCGGCCATCGCCGCCTGGTTCACATCCAACTTCACGCTTTGCCTCAATTCCTTCGTTTGCCCCGTCGCCGGGTGCTGCGCCGCGACCGTGACGGAAAGCCAGGTCGAAACGACAATCATGGTGCGAATTTTCTGCAAGTGGGATTTCATAGTTCAGCTCGAATCAGGTTAGGGTCAAGCGTTCAATAGCGTCTTCGTGCGGCGGGTGTCAGGCCTTCCGCCGGACATCTCACCGCGACGCGGTCGTCGAGACAAGCACCACAGGATGGCACCGGCCACGAATCCCGCTGAGGTCGGCTCGGGCACGGCTGTCACTGTCAGCGCATTTATGAACGCGTAGCGCGAGGACGAGCCCTCCGGAACACCCACCTCGACGACGATCTCGCCCCAGGCGTCGGCCGCCGCCGCGTTGAACACCACCATGTCGTCCACATTGCCCGCGACGTTCAGGTCGCGCCAGTCGCCGTTGATGCGGTATCGCGTTACCCGACCCCGACCGTCGTCGTCGTCGACATGCGAGCCAAAGCAGGTGACGCGGTAAACCTGACCCGGGGTCAGGCCGCTGATCGTCAACAAGGCGGGATCGACCGTGCTCCGGTCCGTCGCCCAACTATCAATGGCCACATCCGGGTCGAAACTCGAATTCGTAGATGTCAGGCCCCATGTCGTCTCGAAATTGAACGCCGTGCTGACATTCAGCGTCACCGTGGTCCGCGTGCCCGACGTGGCCTTTGCAAAGGGCACGGCCACGGCCGTGGTTTTCTCTTCCCCAGTGAAGGTGGCATTCCAGGTCAGGCCCGCCGTGTCCTGATCCACCCGGGCGATGCCGCCAAAGTCGAAGCCGACGGATTGGCCGGTTGCCAACGCCGGGATCGACTGGGTTTGGTCGAACATCCAATCGTAGACGTTGTCGTCGGCGTAAACGCGGCCCCAGATGCCGTGGCCACCGCCGTCAAACTCGGTGTAGCGCAGCCGATTCTCGTTGTAGTAAGTGGAGCCATCGCTGTAGAACGGTTGGCCGGTGTTGTAGTAAGGAGCAGCGGGGTTGGCATTGAGCGGGAAATTCAAGGCCGGTTTGCCGCCGTCGGCCTGACGAATTGCGTTGACCAGGCCGCGCGAGACGTTGACCGACACGGTCCCGTCGTTCACCGCATGGTGGACCCAAAGCGGTTCGCCGACCAGGTTCTCGGGCGAGGTATTTCCACCCACCGCGGCGATGGGCAAAGTGGCCGCGATGGCCTCGTGATAGAGGGAAACACCCGCCCGTGCCGCGCCCCCGCCCAGCGAGAGCCCCGTGAGATAAATCCGATCCGTGTCGACCGCGTAGTCCTGTGCGATACCCGCCGCGATGTTCATGCTCTGCTCGACGCGAATGGGGGCCCAGTTGTTCGGCGTCTGTGGGGCATAAAGAAAGAAATCACGATTCTTCGCAGCGGTCAATAGCTTGTTGATGTTGCCGTTGACCTGCGACGTGTTGTCGGTTCCCACTTCGCCCAAGCCATGGTAGAAAACCACCAACGGGTATTGCTGTTGCGGATCATAATTGTCCGGCACGAACAATCGCCCATGAAGATCGATATTACCGTCGATGTTGAGGTCGTAATTGCGAACCACAAAATCGTTGGGATTCGCCGCGTGACTCGACCAGGTGAATGTCAGCACCCACATGCAAGTTGCAATACCTTTCATCGCAATCGGCCCTTCCGATGGTGTTGATGGTCGTTGGGTGGTTCATGAAAAACGTAGGATATGCACCGCCCTGTCAGCGGGGCTTTTCGTTGCGTCGGAGGGTTTCATGGACGCGAAGAATTCACCCCGCGGGTTGACACCCACGGGGCGAAGGTATGGTCAGGCCCGACGTCGACTCCGGAACACGATCCATCCCATGGCTCCCATTGCCAAGCTTACGCTTCCAGGTTCGGGAATGATGTAATCGATCGTGAGCAATGGGCGCTGCGATGTTGTTGGCCAGTCGTCACTGACAAACCTCACCCAGTTGTTGTCCGAGGATGAGGTGGTCGGCGAGGTGATGACCAGTTCGAGCGGGCCGGCGTTGTCGAACGCTTCTTGGGCAGCATCGACGAATCCACTCGACGTTGCAAACGTCTTGGTCACGCCGAGGTCGCCGGTGGAGAACGCCGTGATCGTTGACAGCACAGCGGGCTCGAAGTCGCCGCCGTCATTGTTCCACAATATGCCGGCCCGAGGTCGAACCCAGTTCACGCCCTCGGACGAGCTGCCCCCCGTACCCGTGCCTTCGATCATCGTGACCGCGCCGTTGATCCGATGCAGTTCGAGGTCGCCGATCGTACCGCTCCCGGTCTGGTCGGGCTTTGTCGTCAGCGCGAGGGTGATCGCGGTGATCTGCACCCCGGCCGGCAGGTCCGACAGGTTGAACGCCAGGACAGGGCGCATCGGCCCACCGAGGAATGAAGCCGCTCCGGCGAGCATTGTGGTCGCGGCGCCGTGGTTCTGCGCGCTTTGGTTGAACCACATCTGAGCACCCAGGTGCTCGTAGCCGTTGACGCCCTGCTGGAGGTTGAGGATGTCGGCATGCAGTGAGCCGACGGGCAACACGACGGCCAACAAGGCCGAGGCGCACAGTTTGGACAGTTGTGAGTGCATAATTCGTTCTCCTCTGAAAAATGGGTGAAAGTCACGCAACGGATCGCGATT
>CAYYPN010000235.1:0-5026 GCA_964473545.1 uncultured Planctomycetaceae bacterium | reverse complement strand
GCGCAGCTTCAGCCCGAACGCCATGTTCTTGTACACCGTCATGTGCGGGTACAGGGCGTAGTTCTGGAACACCATGGCGATGTCGCGGTCCTTGGGCGCAACATCGTTGACGGTGCGTTCGTCGATGCTCGCCTTGCCGCCGGAGATCTCCTCCAACCCCGCGATCATGCGCAGGGTCGTCGACTTGCCGCAACCGGAGGGCCCGACGAAAACGACGAACTCGCGGTCGGCGATGTCGAGGTTGAAATCGTGGACGGCCTCGAAGCCGTTGGGGTAGACCTTCTTGACATGTTCGAGCAGGACTCGGGCCATGATTAACCTTTCACCGCACCAAGCTGAATGCCCTTGACCAGGTACTTCTGGAGCGTGACGAACACAATGATCATCGGGACGACGCTCATGGTAACCGCGGCCATGAGGAGGTTGGTCTCCTGGCCGGCGGATGAATCGAAATAGAGCAGGCCGATGGGCAGGGTGTATTTGTGCTCACTCTTGAGCATGACCAGGGGCCAGAAGAAGTTGTGATACGCACCCATGAAGGTGAAGATCGCCAGGGTGATCAGACCCGGGCGGGCCATGGGCAGGATGATGTCCCAGTAGATGCGGAACTTGCTGGCCCCATCGATACTGGCGGCCTCGTCGAGTTCGCGCGGAATGGTGAGCATGAACTGGCGCAGGAGGAACGTACCGAAGGCGGTAAACGCCGCGGGCAGCACCAGCCCGATCATCGTGTCGACCAGGCCCAGCGAGATCATGATCTGGTAGTTGGGGATCATCATGACCAGGCCGGGCAGCATCATTGTGGCCAGGTACATGAGGAAGACCTTGTCGCGACCGGGCCAGTCAAGCCGGGCGAAGGCGAAAGCGGCGAGCGAACTGGTGAACACCTGCAGGAACGTGACCCAGCAGGCGATGAAGATCGAGTTGATGTAGTACCGCTCGAAGGGGATTGCCTGGAAGACCTCGACGTAGTTGCCCCACTGCCAGCCACCTTCGCCGGGGAGCCAGGAGCCCACGCCGATCTCCGGCAGGACCTTGAGGCTGGCCAGGACCATCCAGACGAACGGCAGGGCGAGGACGAAGCTCATCGACAGCAGCACCAGGTGCAGCGCGCCGGCGGAGGCTAATTTTTTGACTGTGCGGCCGGTGCCGCGCGGCTTGAGCGGCTGCGGCGACAGGTCGCCGGTCCCCTTGGGCGCAAGCTTACCCGCGGTCGTCATGGTGGCCTCGGGACTGACCGGCTCGGCGCGACTGCTTGGCGGATTGAAGTTGCTCATTATTCGTTGACGTATTTGTTGCCGAATCGCCAGTTGAACAGGGTCATGCTCAACACGAGCAGGAACAGCACCCAGGCCGTCGCCGCGGCGAAGCTCAGGCGGCCGGTTTCGAAACCTTCGGTATAGATGAAGTAGCTGAGGGTGGTGGTGGCGCCGGCGGGACCGCCCTGGGTCATGGTCCGGGCCATTTCAAAGCCGCCCTGCAACCCGTAGATCGTCGACATCACCCCGATGAAGAACGTCGTCGGGGCAAGCTGGGGCCAGGTCACGTGCCAGAACCGCTGGAAGCGATTGGCCCCGTCGATGTCGGACGCTTCATAGAGGTCCTGCGGAATGTTGGTCAACGCCGCCAGGTACAGCAGCATGTTGTTCGACCCGACCGCGCCCCACAGACCCATGAGCATCAGCGACGGCTTGGCCCAGTGGTAATCGGTGAGCCAGTTGGGCGGCTCGAGCCCGTCGGCCGCCATCGTCGGCAGGGACTGGGCCACGGCGGAGAAACCGACCAGCACAAACTGCACGACCATGACGAACAGGGCGAGCACCAGCCCGCTGCCGAAGCCCTCCATCAAGGTCGGCGGCTCGAGTTCCTTGCCCTTGGTGAAAATCTTGTAGACCTGCCACGCGACGGACAAACCGATCACCGCCCACATCACCCACGCCTGGGGCGACGTGAACGACCAGATCGATGCGATGATCGTCGGCAGACTCAGGAACACGATCGGCAGGATCGCGGCGCGACTGCCCAGGTCCCCATCCGACCACATGCGTCGCAGTTTGCCCACGCCCCAGGCGAACAACCCGCCGGCCAATGCGATCAACAACCAGGACAACGATCCGACGAGCGTCGGCGCGGCATTGATCGCGCCGCTCGCGCTGTCGAGCACCGGCTGCAGGGCCTGGTTGATCGGGCCGGTCTGCGGGTTGTACAGCTTTTTCCAGAGCAGGAACGTCGCGACGCCGGCGGTGAAGTGCGGCATGTAAAACAGCGTGCGGTAAGCGGTCGATCCGCCGCCCAGGCCAAGCACGAGCATGCCGCAGGCCACGCTGGTCAGCAGGATGACCATGCCGGTCCCGCCGAGCCCGACCGCCGACAGCAGCGCGATGCTGATGACCAACCCGCCGGCGGCGATGAGGTACAGGTACACGCGCCCGCCGCCGCCCCGGGTGTCCTTGCTCAGCAGCATCGCTGCGATCAGGGCCCCGCCCACGGCGAAGGGAATGCCCATCATGAGGAACAGCGTGTTGCCGAGGAAGCGAACGAAGTCGCTTTCGGTCAGCAGCCGCACGAAGTTTTCAAAACCGACGAACTGCAGCGCCTCGTCGCGGTAGGGATTGTGTCGCCGAAGGTCCCAGTTGGTGAACGCCAGGAGGATGGAGAACACGACGGGGAAGACGACGAACGTGAGCACGCCGCAGATATTGGGCAGGAGGAAGAACACCGCCGTGCCGAGGCTGCGCCATTTTTTGCTCGTGGCCGTGGCCATTACTGCAACCACCCCTTCGCTTCGTAGTAACGCCGATAGAACACGTTGTCGATCCACTCGGCCGGGACGGGCT
Source organism: uncultured Planctomycetaceae bacterium (assembly GCA_964473545.1). Taxonomy (GTDB): domain Bacteria; phylum Planctomycetota; class Phycisphaerae; order Phycisphaerales; family Zrk34; genus CAYWKS01. Next base: position 2,189 of record CAYYPN010000235.1, on the reverse strand, counting down.
TACCCTCGGCGCGGAGGGCGTCAATCTTCTTCTGCCGCTCGATGCGCTGTTCGTATTCCTCGGCCAGCGCCGGGTTGGCTTTGACGTTGCGGGCGATGATGGCATTGATGCGATCGGCCGCCTTGGCCGCGGCTTCCTCCGCGGTGGCTTGCTCGGTCATCACCTCGTCCTCAGCATCGCGCAAGTACCGATTGCTTTCCGATGGCGTGACGAAGGGACTGTAAACCGAGGCGATGGCGATGGTGCGCGCCGCCTCGGCGAACGGCGTGTGAATCGGCGCCTCATGCGGATACGCCGGCGGCAGGCTGAACTCCGGACGCTCGGTGTACTTCGGATTGGGCGGCAGGGCGTCGGCGTCGCGGACGATCTGCATGTTGTACGCCTCGCTGGCCAGGTAGGCCAGAAAGTACTTGGCCAGGTCCGGCTGGCCGTCGATGTACACCATCGCGCACCGCGTGAGGATGTGGGTGTTGGGGAACCCCCCATGCGGCGGCTCGACCACGGCCAGGTCCAGCGGCTCGCGGCCGGCGGCGATCTCCTGGGCGTTGAAATCACGCAGTTTGATCAGCGCGTATCGGCCGGACTGGAACATCCCGTAGTTGCCGCTGTGGAACAACTGCAGCGTCGCCCCGCCATAGCCCGACTCGGTGTCAAACGACGACTTGTCCGCGGCCGTCGGCAGGATGCGGTCGACATACGTCCACTTGTACTTGAGCTTGAGCACCTCGACAAAACGCGGGTCGTCGACCAGGCACTCGGTCAGCGTCTCGTTGAACAACGACAAGCCCAGCGAACGATGCATCACCCGCAGGTTCAAGTCGCTGATGAGGAAAACGGTCTGACGTTCCTGGCCTTCGTTGGCGCGCCGAACAAATTCCTTGCCGTAATCCTCGAACTGCTCAAATGTCCAACGGAACGGCGGCGGCTCCATGCCCACATCCCGGAACGTCTGGCGATTGACCCAGTTCATCATCGCCGAGACGTTGCAGGGAAAGGCGTATTGCTTGCCGCCCTCGGTGATCGCCGGACGAATCGCTTCCCACGTCTGGTTCGGATCGAAGCCCAGGGCCTTGCCCTCTTCGGTCATGTCGGCGGCCACGCCCATGTCGACGAAGAACGGCAGGTCCTGATCCAACAGGTCCATCGCATCCCCGGCCACGCCGGACACGCTCTGGATGATCTGCTTGGAGATGTTGCGGTTGCCGGTGTCGAGCCGAAGCTCCATCCGCGGCACAAGCAGCGTGATCGGCAACGCCGACGCATCCGGCACCTGGGCCTGAAGCTGTTTATCCCAGAGCATTGAGCCCTTCGGATGCTTGTGGCGCATCGCCAGGAGCAGCGGGTCGCCGAGCTGACGGCGGTGGAATGCTTCCGCGTCGTCCGGGGTGCTGAGCGTGACCTGCTCGCCGATCTCGTTGTCGATCAGCCATTCATGGAACAACTCGACCTGCTTTTCACGGGCCGGGTTGCGGTCGGTGACCCAGTAGATGACCGGGACCTCGGTGGCGATGTCCGGGAACGAGGCGTACAGACCGATACTGGCCAGGATCAACGCCACCGCAATCGTCAGAAACAGGTACTTCATTGCTGGTTCGCAAATCTGTTGGGCTGTGGGGGCAAGGGCCTGTTGACCGCCTCGGCAACCCCATCCACTGCCGCTTGGCATACGCCGCTGATGCCCGGCGAACCGAAGCGATTTCGACATAGGATACTGGTCTGTGGCCCACCGTCAACCGCAGCCGCCGGTTGGTTTGGCCGCATCCGCATGGCATGGGTATAGTGCCGCTCATGATTCACCAGGCGATCGATCAAGCGTCCGTGGTTCGCCGTCGTTATGACGTGTGCGTCGTCGGCGGCGGGATGGCGGGCATGTGTGCCGCGATCGCCGCCGCTCGCAACGGCGCCAAAACCGCCCTCGTGCAGGATCGGCCCATGCTCGGCGGCAACGCCTCCAGCGAAGTCCGCATGTGGATCTGCGGCGCCCACGGCGACAACATGAAGGAAACCGGCCTGCTCGAGGAAATCCAACTCGAAAACTGCTGCCGCAACCCCCCGGGCAACTACTCCATCTGGGACAGCATCCTCTGGGCCAAAGCCCATTTTCAGCCGAACCTCGACCTGCTGCTGAACTGCGCCTGCACCGATTGTGACGCGCAAGGACCCGAAGGTGACCGCCGCATCAACATGGT
>CAYYPN010000234.1:0-5046 GCA_964473545.1 uncultured Planctomycetaceae bacterium | reverse complement strand
CACATGACACTTCTATTGAGATAATCAACGTGACACTTCTATTGAGCGTTCACAGCGATTCCGGACACCCCTTGCCGAATCGACCCGCCGGGGATAAAGTACCGGGCTTTCCCCGGACACCAGCCCCCCGAGAGGCACGCCATGTACGCGGTGATTGAAGACAGCGGAACCCAGTTCAAGGTCAGCGAAGGCGACATCATTCGAGTCGACCTCCGCCAGGGCGACGATACGCCCGACGCCATCGAGTTCGATCGCGTGCTGCTGGTCAGCGACGGCGAAGGCGACACCAGGCTCGGCCGCCCGGTCCTCGACGGGGCCAAGGTCTCCGCCGACGTGCTCACCGAGGTGCGTGGCGACAAGGTGACGATCATCAAGTTCCGCCGCCGCAAGGGCTACCGCCGCAAGAAGGGCCACCGCCAGCGCTTCCTCCGCGTCAGGATCACCGGCATCGCGGCCTGAGGAGGCGGGCTTCGTCAATCGGACTTCGGGCTTCGGTCCGCATTCCGAGTCTTCACGAGGCCCGAATTCACGACGCCCTATCCCCCATACGTGCAGACCGTCTTCCCCGTCTCCCACACCCGGACGTTCTGTAACCGCGCGCCCAACTCACGCACCGCCGGCTCGAGCCGGTCGTAGATCGCCTTGGCGATGTGTTCGACCGACGGGTTGGTCTGCCCGAACTCGGGCAGGTCGATGTTCAGATGTTTGTGGTCGTAACGCTGCACGACCCGGCTGTCCACGACCGCGTCGAGCGAACCGACGTCCAGGTTCGCATCGATCGGGCACTGCACGTTGACTTCGAACTGGTAGTTGTGTCCGTGGCCGGAGGGGTTGTTGCACTTGCCGAAGACGCGACGGTTTTCCTCATCGCTGAGTTCGGGCACGTGCAGCCGATGAGCGGCGCTGAATTCGTATTGCTGGGCGATGGTCACCTGCGTCATGTCGTCAGCCTCGATGCTCACACCATAGGTCGGCGTCAACTGCAACCCCAACCGCAACAGCGGACATTCCAGCGCCTGCCCCACCGTCGAGGCCAGTTCGCACACCAGTTGGGCAATCGACCCGCCCCCCTGCTTCGCCGCGTGCGACACCCGCGGCAACCCCACCTCGCGCACCGCACGGTCGATCTCCTTGATGTTCACCAGGTATCCCGTGCGGGCATCGACCTCCCCACGGCAGGTGACGTGAATCTCGTAGTACCGGCCCAGGTGTTGCATCGGCGGCCAGGCCGCGTGGGTATTCGCCACCGGCGCGTCGACATCCAGCGAACCATCGCCCGCCAGACAGAACCGCACCGTGCGCGTCAGGTCAGCTTGCATGAAACCATCGTAGCCGCTTTCGGCTTAGCAGAGGTGTCACGTCACTTCGTCGGCAGGCCGAGCTTGTTCATGACCTGTTGCAGGTCGTCCCAGACGCGGCGGCGGTTGTCGGAGGTGTATTGGCGAAGCAGGAACGCCGGGTGAAAGGTGGGCATCAGGTCGAAGCCGCGGTAGCGCTTCCAGTGGCCGCGCTCGCGGGTGATCGCGAGCTTGGCGTTGTCCAGCAGGTACTTGGCGCTGGTGGCGCCGAGCGTGACGATCACCTTGGGGGCGATGATGTCGATCTGACGTTCGAGCCAGGGCAGCCAGTGCGTTGCTTCGTCGGGGGTGGGCACGCGGTTGCCGGGGGGGCGGACCTTGCCGATGTTGGCGATGTAGACCTGTTCACGCTCCAGGCCCATGGCGGCGATCTGCTTGTCGAGCAGTTGGCCGGCTCGACCGACGAAGGGGCGGCCCTGCTTGTCCTCGTCGGCGCCGGGGGCTTCGCCGATGAACATCAGCTCGGCATCGGGATCGCCCTCGCCGAAGACGACCCGATGCCAGCCGTCACGAGGCCAGTTGGCCTCGACCCATGCGGTCAACTCGACCTCGAGGGCCGACAAGGCGGCGGCCTTGTCGCCGTGATCCACGGGAGTGGCGGGCGTCGGCGTATTGTCAGCAGCCGGGAGCGAACCTGCGCCCGGGCGCTTGCCCGATGCGGGGGAGCGTTGTTGAGAAGTCGGGGGTGATCCGGCGGCCGGTTTGCCGCCGGCGATCTGCCTGGACGGGCTGGACTCGTCGGCGATCAGCTCGGCCAAGACTTTACCGTCGCCCAGCGGCACCGCGTCCAGGCCCATCAGCCAGTCGGTCTGGAGCATCTGACGGACGCGCCGGGCGGTTCGGATTGCCGGATCGGTAGGCATGACGGGCCTTAAGATAAGCGATGGTCAGCGGTTGCATCGTAGCACAACCTGGCCTGTTCGGGTGAATGTGGACCAGATGATCAGTTTTTTTGCGATTTCCGGATATGAAGGGTTGACTGACCGTATGTCGAGGCGCATAATTCGGACGACTCGGTCATCTTTGACAATCTACTGGTGAAGCGCTCTGTCCCGCGACGGGCACGGCTGATTCGTCTACGACCAGGCGAGCGGCACCCGACACTCGGACCCAACGAATTGAGGCGATGGGTTCGAACGGTCCAACGGCATGACCTGCGGACCACGTTTCGGCCAAATTCAGACCTACACATCTTCAATCCTCGGCCGAAACATGCTGCACTTGCGAATCGGTTGAACCGTCCCGGACCGAGCTCCCGCGGAATGGGACATCTTCAGAATTCTCCCCCCGACAAGAATTCTTTGTCCGCCGGGGCAGAACGCCTTCACCTATTTACGACTTGGTGCCGGGCCGTCTCTTTTGGAAATCGGGTGTGGGGTGAGGCGGCCCAAGGGGTCGGTGAGCTGACAGCGGTTGTCAATCTCACCGGCCCTCTTTTTATGCGCCAAGCAAGCCGATTCAACCGCCAGGACGCCAAGAGGGGGAGAAAGAACTGAGTTTTCAGATTTCCGTTTTCAGGACCATGCTGCAACCGATCCCGACAACTGAAAACCGAATACCGGCATCCTGATCTCTTCCCTCTCGGCGTTCTTGGCGTCCTGGCGGTTGGTCTTACCCCCTTGCCTTCCCTTCAGCCCGATGGTAAAGTACGCGGCTCGTTGCTATTCGAGGCAGACCATGGCCAAGCAGATCGTTAATCAACTGAAGATTCAGGCCCCCGGCGGTCAGGCGACCCCCGCCCCGCCGATCGGACCGGCGCTCGGACAGGCCGGCGTCAACCCGGGCCAGTTCATCCAGCAGTTCAACGCCGCCACCGGCCACCTGAACGGCAAGGTCGTCGGCTGTCTCATCCGCATCTACAAAGACCGGAGCTTCGACTTTGAGATCAAGAGCCCGCCCGCAGCGGTGCTCATCAAGGACGCGGCGGGCATCGAAAAAGGCTCCGGCGTGCCCAACAAGGACAAGGTCGGCCAGCTCAACCGCGAACAGGTCCAGGCCATCGCCCAGGAAAAAATGCCCGACCTCAACGCCGCCAACCTCGACGCCGCCTGCAAAATCATCGAAGGCACCGCCCGGAGCATGGGCGTGACCGTCGAGGGATAATGCCGAATACGGAATTCCAACGCCTTACCACGGGCTTGAGAACAGTGGGAGTTCATCCCGACGGGATCAACGAAAGGAGGCACACACCGTGCCACGACTGGCCAAGCGCTACCGCGCTGACATTAAGAACCTCGATCGCGACAAGACCTACCCCCTTCCCGAAGCGATCAACATCGTCAAGGGCTTCAAGAAGACCAAGTTCGATCAGTCGATCGAGCTGAACATGCAGTTGGGCATCGACCCCAAGCAGGCCGACCAGTTGGTCCGCGGTTCGATCAGCCTGCCGCACGGCATCGGCAAGACCAAGCGGGTCATCGCCTTCTGCACCGACGACAAGGTCGAGGCCGCCAAGGCGGCCGGGGCGATCGAGGCCGGCGGCGAGGCCCTGGTCAAGAAGATCGAAGGCGGGTGGATGGACTTCGACGTGGCGGTGGCTTCGCCGGACATGATGAAGGTCATCAGCAAGCTCGGCCGGGTGCTCGGCCCGCGCGGTCTGATGCCCAGCCCCAAGGCCGGCACCGTTACCCCCAAGGTCGACGAAGCGGTCAAGGAATACGCCGCGGGCAAGGTCGAGTTCCGCAACGACGCCGGCGGCAACATCCACGCGGTCATCGGTAAGCAGAGCTTCGAGCCGAAGCAGCTCCAGGAGAATGCCGAACACTTCATCGGCCAGATCGAAAAGCTCAAGCCCGCCGCCGCCAAGGGCCACTACATCAAGAAGGTCTCGGTCGCCGGCACCATGACCCCCGGCGTTCTCGTGCAGGTGTAAGCGAACGCCGCCCTCGACAGTCCTCCCCAGGACTCAAGACTCAGGACTCAACACCATGAGCAAACCCGTCAAAGACATGATGATGCAGATGTATCAGCGGATGTTCGCCGAGACCGACAGCGCGGTCCTGGTCGATATTCGCGGCATCGAAGCCAACGATAACAACGCCCTGCGGACCGACCTGGCCGGCAAGGACATCCGGATCACCGTCATCCGCAACAACCTCGCCCGCAACGCCTTCACGGACTTGAAACTCGGGGCGTTGACCGAACTGATCGACGGCCCCAGCGCCGTCGTCCACGGCGGCGACAGCGTCATCGACGTGGCCCGCGAGATGATCGCCTGGGCCAAGAAGCTCCAAAACCTCGAGCTCAAGGGCGCGGTGATGGACGGCGTGGTCTTCGGCCCCGAACGCGTGGAGGAACTGAGCAGGTTCCCGACCCGCGAGGAGGCCCTGGCCGAGATCGTGCAACTGGTCATCAGCCCCGCGGCGCAACTCGTGTCGACCGTGTCGGGGCCGGGTTCGACCGTCGTCGGCATCGTCGACGAAATCGCCCGCAAGCTCGAAGCGGGAGAAACCGTCGCCGCGTAAGGCGATCGCAGAATTTGATTGTCAAGCCGACCGACTGGCCCCCACGGGTTAAATGATCGATGGTCGATCACCTCTTGGACGGCGCAGCAATAGATATGGAGTCATGAATCATGGCAGACGAAGCAACCGCAACGGCCGAGGCCCCGGAAACCGCGGCCCCGACCACCGAAGTCGACGCTGAGGTCAAGCAGATCGCCGACAAGATCGTCAACTGGACGGTCCTC
>CAYYPN010000233.1:0-5066 GCA_964473545.1 uncultured Planctomycetaceae bacterium | reverse complement strand
GACGAGGACGCGGCGGGCGAGCTGATCGGCAACTCCTCCGGCCCGGCGATCACCATCAACTCCGCCGGCCAGACGACCTTCACCCAGGAAGTCGCCACCGACTCGGGCTTCTTCCAGGCGACCGACTCCGGCGTGGTCGTGTTCAAGGGCGACGTCACCGTCAACAGCAACACCGCCAACCCCGATCCGACCGACGGTCCGCACTCGGACTTCCGCGAGGACGTGGTGCTCGGTGATGACGGCGGGCAGATTCTGCTCGACCTCGACGGCGACGACACCCCCGGCGACGTCGGCAACGCCGCGGCCGAAACCTTCGGCGACGGTGCGTCCAACGTCATGGCCTACTCGACCAACGGTCTGAACACGACGTTCGGCACCGACAACACCAACACCGTGACCCTGACCGGCCCCGACGGCGACGCCGGCCAGATCGAAATCGAATCGACCTCCACCGGCGGCCCGGGCGTGGGCAACTACACGTTCAACAGCACGGTCGATTCGGCCGACACCGCCGCCCACCCGGACAACCCGACCTACCTCGGCACGGACCTGCTGCTCGACGTGCAGGACGCCGCCGCCGAGGCGCGGTTCCTGGCCACGGTCGGCGATAACTTCGCCATCGGCGACCAGGGCGGCGCGGCGATCCAGATCAGCTCGGTCGGCGTGACCCGCTTCGTCGAAACCGTCACCACCCAGTCCGGCATCGGCCAGGACGAGGGCGCGGGCCTGGTGGTGATCGAAAACGACATGGACATCGACTCCGGCGAGCTGGGCAACACCGCCTCGACGTTCCTCGCCGACGTCATGTTCGACAACGCCTTCTCCGACAAGGATGACATCGACATCACGACCGGCCAGGACCTGACCTTCGGTACGGCCGGCACCAGCGGGGCGGGCATCGACGACTACGTCGTGCTCAACTCGACCAACGTCGACCATCCGGACCTGCCGGTCACGATCGCCACGACCGGCGCCGGCGCGGCCGACGACGACGTGATCTTCAACGCCAGGGTCAACAGCGTCGACGGCGATCCGGAGAACCTGACGGTCAACACGACCGGCGCGGTCAGCGGCGGCGTCACCGCCTTCCGGGCCGACACCGGCGTGGACGCGGCCGACGTCGACCTGGGCAACCGCAACACCGACACCGACCTCGGCGGCATGGGCGAGATCACGACCAACGCCGACGGCGCGGTCGAGTTCGGCGACTCGGACCTGGCCAACGTCGACATCACCATCCGGTCGATCGTCAACACCCAGACCTACAACGATCCGGCCGTGCTGGTCGGCGACACCACGTTCGTCGATACCGGCGACGTGACCTTCAACAACACCGTGGACACCGCCGACGGCCTGGGCGCCGATGAGGGCGACCTCACGCTCAACGTCGACGGCACCACCACGTTCAACGACGCGGTCGGCTCCGACGCTGACCCGGTCGTCAGCCCGACCAAAGCCAACCTCGGCTCGGGCACCGGCAACGCCATCACCATCAACTCCGACGGCCCGACCATCTTTACGGACACCGTGGAGACGGCGACCGGCATGGCCCAGGCCGAGACCGCGGGCCTGGTCACCTTCCAGGACAACGTCACCGTCGCCGCCGGCGATGACACGGCCAACACCTTCCTGGCCGACGTGACCTTCGACAACCAGACCGGCGGCACGCAGACGTTCGACAGCGATGTCGACATACGCTTCGGTACCGACGGCGTGCTCGGCGACGACACGGTCACCTTGATGACCGGCCCGGTCGCCATCGTCACCCAGGATGCCGGCGACAACCTCGAAGTCGATGCCGACCTTGTCGGCAACCAGGACCTGTCGCTGACCGTGCTGGGTACGAGCGTGTTCGACGGCCCGGTGGGGACGACCACCGCGGGCGCCGGCGCGCCGACCACCACCGCCAACGCCATCGGCGACGGCACGGGCGCGGCGATCACCCTCAACGCCAACGGCGGCGCGACCACCACGTTCAACAACGTCGTCGTGACCAACAGCGGCATCGTTCAGAATGACGCGGCCGGTGAAGTCTTCTTCAACGACGACGGCATCGCAGCCCCGGCGGACGTGTTCGTCGATCCGTTCGCGGTCGGTGATACCGACAGTCAGTTCGACGGCGACGTCACGTTGGACAACATGACGTTCCAGACCAACAACGGCCTGGCGATCAACTTCGGCAACGCCGCGGGCGATACGCTGACGCTTGAAGGCCCGCTGGTCACGATCCAGTCGCAGACGACCGGCGCCGCCGCGGGCACCGAGGCCCTGACCGTCACCAGCCAGGTGACCAACAACGCCGGCGACGACGGCGACCTGGTCCTGGCCATGGACGGTGCGACCAACTTCCTCAACGAAGTCGGCGACACCACCGTGCCGCTCGACGCGATCGGCGACGGGGTCGGCGCGGCCATCACCATCAACTCCACCGGCACGACGACCTTCCAGAACACGCTGGAGACCGAATCCGGCATCGTTCAGGCCGACACCGCCGGTGAGGTGACCTTCGAGAACGACACCACCATCGGCGAGGGTGACACCGACACGACCCTCAACGCCGACGTGCAGTTCGACAACACCAACAGCGGCGTGGCCGCGTTCACCTTCCAGTCGGACGGCTCGGTGACCATCGGCGGCGGCGCGACCGTGCCCGATGCGTTCACCCTCGCCGACGGCGCGGGTACTGATCCGGTCTACACGATCCAGATCAACGAAGCCGCCGACACCCTCACCGTCAACGCCAACACCGACGGCGCGGTGGACCTGCATCTGAACAACACCGGCGACGCCACGTTCAACGGCACCGTCGGTGCGACCACGCCCATCGGTGACGGCACCGGCGTGGCGATCGATATCGACTCGACCGGCACGACGCTGTTCGCCAACACGGTCGCCACCGCCAGCGGTTTCGACCAGGACGACGCCGCGGGCATGGTCACCTTCCAGGAGAACGCGACGGTCAACGCCGCCGGCGGCGGTGACACCGCCAGCGTGTTCAACGCCCACGTCACCCTCGACGGCATGACCTTCCAGTCCAACGACCTGGACGTGACGTTCGGCTCCACTGCCGCGGACGTGCTGACGCTCGATGGCGGACCCGCCGAGCAGGTCACCATCGAAACCGTCGACAACGACGCCGACACCACCAACGACGAACTGTTCGTCAACTCGGTGGTCAGCGGCGATACGGACCTGATCCTCAACACCGCCGGCGAGGCGACGTTCTTCGCCGCGGTCGGTGACAGCACCGTGGCCAACCCGCTGGGCGGCAACCTCGTGCCCATCGGCGACGGGGCCGGCGCGGCCATCACCATCAACTCCGACGGCCCGACCGATTTCCAGGCTCCGGTCGAGACGGCCAGCGGCATCGTCCAGGCGGAAACCGCCGGTCTGGTCACCATCCAGAACGACGTCACCGTCAACGCCGGCGACACCGCCAACCAGTTCCTCAATAACCTCACGTTCGACAACACCGACAGCGGCGTGGCGGGCATCACGTTCACCAGCGCTGTCGACGTGCTCATCGGTTCGAACGTCAACGGTAACGACTCGTCGACCTCGGTCGGCACCGAGACCCTGGCGGCCAGCACGGATCAGTTGACCCTCGATGGCCAGGCCTCGAACGACAACCCGGTGACGATCGACACGTCCGCGGCCGGCGTGAACATCGAGGTCAACGCCCTGGTTGACTCCGGCGTCGGCGGTGAGGAGCAGACGCTCAACCTCAACACCGGCACGGGCAACACCCGGATCCACAAGAACATCGGTTCCGGTGTCCCGCTGTTCGCCCTGGTGACCGAGTCCGGCGGGCCCGCGACCGGCGCGACCATGGTTGGTAACCCCGACGATGGCACCGCCGAAATCAGCATCCTCACCAACGGCGGGACGCAGGTTTACAACGACCCGATCGTGCTCATCGGTGACGTCCTCTACCAGGACAACGGCACGACCGGCATTACCTTCAACGATACGGTGGACACGGCCGCGGGCCTGGCCGCCGGTGAAGGCGACCTGCGGACCAGCGTGACCAACGGCGCCGCGGCGGTCGTTTTCGCCGACGCCGTCGGCTCCAACCCCGACCCGGGCGGCTTGGTCGGCAACGCCACCAAGGCCGAACTGGGTTCGGGTACGGGCTTCTCGTACACCGTGGTTGCCGGTTCGCTCGGCACCACCACGTTCCAGTCGACCGTCCAGTCGGCCAGCGGCCTGTTCCAGGATGGCACCGCGGGTCTGCTGACCTTCCAGGACGACGTGACCATCAACGCCGGGGCCACCGGCGACACCGCCACCGACCTGCAGGCCGACGTCACCCTCGACGCGACCAGCACGGGCGATGGCCTGACGTTCCAGTCCAATGACCTGGACGTGACGATCGGCGACGGCCCGGGCGACGTGCTCACTCTCGCCGGCACGCCGCGGGAAGTCACCATCGAGACCGTGGACAACGACGTCGACACGACCAACGACGAACTGTTCGTCCTGGCCACCGTGACCGGCGGTACTGATCTGAACCTCGACACCGACGGCGACGCGACGTTCAGCGCCCCGGTCGGTTCCCCGACCGACATCGGTGACGGCACCGGTGAGGCCATCCACATCATGTCGCAGGGCGCGACCACCTTCGAGGATACGGTCGACGTCGCCAGCGGCATCGTCAGCGATGACGGCAGCGGCCATGTGCAGTTCGAAGACGACGTGACCAATACCGGCGGCGACACCAACCACACGCTCGGCGGCGCCACCGTGTTCCTGATTCCCAACGACGCCGACGATGAACTGACCTGGACCAGCGTGGTCGACACGTTCTTCGGTGACGCGGTCGATGCGGCGGCGGACAACACCGTTCTGCTGATGGCCGACGGTGCGCCGGCGGGCGAAGACCGCACCCTCCACGTCGTGCAGACCGGCGGCAGCGACTTCACGTCGCGGTCGACGATCGACGCGTTCACCGCCGGTACGTTCGCCGAGGACCTGCACTTCGACCTCGCCGGTGATGGCGACGTCGATCTGCGTGGGGTGGTCGGCGGCGGGGCGGTCGGCAACGGCCGGCTCGGTGACATCCTCGT
>CAYYPN010000232.1:0-5092 GCA_964473545.1 uncultured Planctomycetaceae bacterium | reverse complement strand
CCGACATCAAGGACATCGACGAGCTGGAACTGCCCGAGTCCGGCCCGATGAAATTCCAGGTCGAAGTCGAGGTCGCTCCCGAATTCGAACTGCCCGAACTGGCCGGCCTCGAGGTCACCAAAACCCAGCGCCAGGTCACCGACGAGCAGGTCGATGCCGAAATCGACCGCTACCGCGAAATGCAGGGCAAGCTCAAGCCCGTCGAAGGCAAGGTCCAGGCGGACGATTACATCACCGCCAACCTCACCATCCGCAATGAGGCCGGCGAGGTCGTCGAGGAGCAATCGCAGGCGAACATCTACATGCCCGGCGAGTCGCGCGACTACCGGGGCCACGTGGCCGGCATCGTCGTCGCCGACATGGGCAAGCAACTCGCCGACGCCGAGCCCGGCAAGACCATCACCCTCGAGGCGACCGGTCCCCAGGGCCACGAGAACGAACAGATCCGCGACCAGAAGATCAACATCAACATCGCCGTCACGCAGATTCAGCGGGTCGAACCCATCGCCATCGAGGATATGGTGCAGACGATGGGCTTTGACGATGCCGACCAGTTGCGCGACCAGGTCCGCGCCAGCCTCGAACAGCGCGTCGAAAACGAACTGCAGGCCGACCTGCAGCGCCAGGTCACCGATGCGATTCTCGAACAGGTCCAGTTCGACCTGCCCGAGGGTTTGAGCTCGCGCCAGGCTGAGCGTATTCAGCAGCGCCGGGCGATGGAGCTGATGTATCGTGGGGCCAGCGCGCAGGACATCGACCAGAACCTCGCCGAACTCCGCGCCGCCAGCCAGGAAGAGGCCCAGCGCGAGTTGAAGCTGTTCTTCATCCTGAACAAGTACGCTGAGAAGTACGACGTGGAAGTCAGCGAAGGCGAGGTCAACGGCCGCATCGCCCAGATGGCCATGCAGTCCGGCCGACGCCCCGAAAAACTCCGCCAGGAGATGGCCCGGTCCGGCCGACTCGAGCAACTGTTCATCCAGCTCCGCGAGCAGAAAGCCATCGACAAGATCCTCGACCAGGCCCAGGTCACCGAAGTCGAACCCGACGACGAGAAGGCCGCCGACGAGAAGGCCCCCGACGAGTAATCCCCGCATGGTCGTGGTGGTCATCGATCAAAGCCCCGGGATCACCATCCCGGGGCTTATCATTTACCCGCTCGTCACCACCCCCACCCCGCACGGCAACAACCGCAACCCCAGCCGCACCGCCCACGAACACAACACCGCCAGCACCGCGTTGAACGTCTGCGAATCGATCACCAGGTCAAAACCCCTCGCCGGCGCGCCCGGCACGAAATCCGTGCGACAGACCCGCACCGCATCGCCGACCACGTCGATCACCCGGTGCGCCCCCACCGCCATCTCCGCCGCATCGTCGAACTCCAGCGCCGCCAGCAGCTTCACGCTGTCCGGCCCGGCCAGGCCCACACGTTCCACGCGACCGGTCCAATCCTCCGCCCGGCCGCCGACGTCCGCGAAACGCCGCGCCAGTTCCTCCGTCAACGCCCCGGCCCGCACACGCGGCACGCTCAACCACAAACCCGTGTTCCCCGCGAATACCCACATCGGCGTCACCCCGCCGACATCCCCCACCGTCCATTCGCCGGCCGCCCCCTGACCCGGCGCCAACGCCCCCACGTCCACCGTACTCACCTCCCCCAGCCGCAGCGCCGCCTGACTGCCGACCAGTCGCAGCCAACCCTCCGTCGCACGCTCCACCAGCCCCACCCCCCGCGTCACGCACGCCACCTCCAGCGCCGGCTCGCTCATGTGCCGCGCCACAAACACATCCCCGCACACCATGTGACGCGCCGGATCAAACCCCACCGACGGATCAAGCGAAGCTGAAAACGGACTGGCATGCATCACGACACTCCCGCCAAAAAAGCAAGTCAATAGTGTACCCCCAACCCACCCCCAGGCCCGGTCATGGCGGCGAAACGCCGCGAAGCCGCCTTGGCCGGCGGAGGGCTATGCAGAATCGCCCTTCGTAGCTCTCCGTAGCTTCAGCGAAGGAGAGCGGCGCAGGGCCGACGTGATGAAATACGTCTACCTGCTTCGCAGCACGTCAAATCAAAATCATACCGATTCCCCGTGAAGCTCGTGCGCGCTGTCGTGGTCCGGCGCATCTTCGAGAGGCAACCGCCGAAGCCAAACCTGGCCCCGGATCACCCACGACCCACCGGCTGCAGTTGACCCGCAAAACCCGCCCCCGGAAGATGGATCATTGAATTGTCGGTTGGGAGCCCGTTCCCGCGGGCGGCCGGCAACTGAGCTTTCTTCGTAAGGTGCTTACGGTGCAAGTATTCGACAAATGGGCCGACCGCATCTATTCCGAAACGGATATCAGCCGCAGCATTGCCACCTCGGTCGCAGGCATCATCGGACTCGTCACCTATCTCTCGACTAGCGACTGGGTCATAGCTGCTTTCGCCGCTATTGTCGTCTTCCCGATTGTTCGGCTTCTTGCAGCCTCCAGACATGATCGCCTTAAGAGGGCATCGGATCGTCAGCAAGAAAAAGAGGAAGCGAATGAACTCTATAGTTCGCTCAGCCCTGATGAACAAGCTCTCGTTGACGGTTTCGTCGAGATGGGTGGTTGTGTGATGACGTGGGGTCAGTTTAATCGATCCGATCTCGCAAGCTCGGCGGTTGAGACCTTGATTCAGCGAGAGTTGCTATCGACGTCGGTGACTGCTGATGGAATGACAGAGACTTTCGTACTCGACGTTAGCCTTTACGATGCGGGTGTCCGCCTCAAGTCGAGCGGGGCAGCACCTAACCACCGGCTGCAGTTGGCCGGCGACGCCCGCGATGGAGAATAGTGTTATCGGTTGGTAGCCCACTTCCGCGGGCGGCCGGCTACTGAGCGTTTTGCGTTAGCCATCATGATGAATGAGCACGACGACACCGACGGCGAACAGGTCAAGGAGGTGTACGCTCGGTTCGGGTTGGCGGTCTACTGGGCTCAGGTGCTGGAGCATGGGATCGTCAATGCACTCATCATCCTCGATCTGATTCCGTCTCGGCGGCATCTTGCCCGCTCCACCGACGAGTGGGGAAGCGAAGTCGACGGATTTATGGACCGGCATTTCCAAGCGACGATGGGGCGAATGATGCGGGAACTTCGCGACGTTACTCGAATGGACGACGACCTCGAACAACTCTTAAGTGAGGCCCTCCGCAAGCGGAACTGGCTCGTTCACGACTTTTTTCGCGAGCGTGCAACGGGGTTCATTTCCACGACAGGCCGAGAGCAGATGCTCTCCGAAGTCGACAGATGTCGGGATCTCTTCCAATCGGCCGATAAGCGGCTTGAGGCGACCGTTGCACCGCTGAGACGGAAGGCCGGACTCACCGATGAGCTATTGGCGAGAGAATACGAACGCATACACAAGGAAACACAAAGATGATGGCTAACCACCGGCTGCAGTTGACCGGCGACGTCCGCCCCCGGATGATGGATAATCGGATCAGGATTGCTGCTGTCCCGTTTTGCCCGCCGATCGTTACCCGCCCCGCAATAACCGGCGCGGCTCGCTGAAGCGAACCGCACCAGCCAAACACATCCGGTGCATTGCACGCCCCCCGACGCCTTGCCCGGCGCGGCTCGCTTCAGCGAGCCGCCACCGCGTGGCCCCCTGATCGGGGCCGATGAACGAGTTAACCCGTCGCATCGCCCTGTTGCAGAGTTGCGAAATCAGGCCTGTCGTTACGGCGCATTTTCCCGCGTGTGGGAGGGGTTTTCGACTGAGAGGCGTTTATCGCGATTTTAAAGACCGGGTTGGCCCACGCGGCGCGCGCCAGGCTGTCGTTTGGGACGGTTCGGGCGCAGAAGTTGCGAAGCGACCGGCCCGGACGGGCTGAAACGGCGGATTCGGGGGGATTTTATGATGGTGTTCGGCGGGGGTGGTTTTGCCCGACTCGTGCGCGCGGAGGACCCAGGCCGGCGCTGCGCTCTGGCCTGGCGTGGGGGGCGCCCTACTCCGGCCGATTGTCGAGGATCTGTTCGATGCGCTGCATCACGGCATCGTCGAGCTTGTCGACCGCGTCGCAGGCGCCGACGTTGTCGGTGACCTGTTCGGGCCTGGTCGCGCCGATGATGGCGGTGCTGACGTTGGGGTTTTTCAGGCACCAGGCGAGGGCGAGTTGGGCCATGCTGATGTCCAGTTCGTTGGCGAGATCGCCGAGCTGGCGTGCTTTGGCGAGGCGTTCTTCGCTGAGGGCGCGTTCGTTTTTCTGCGGGTCGAGGCGGGCGTTGTCGGGGGTGGCGTCGTTGTACTTGCCGGTGAGGACCCCCTGGGCGAGTGGGGAGTAGATGGTGGTGCCCAGGCCGTAGGTTTCGAAGAGGGGGCGCAACTCGCCGTCGACACGTTTGCGGTTGAACATGGAGTGGTTGGTCTGTTCCATGGTGGGGGCGACGAGTCCGTGGCGGTTGGCGAAGGCGTAGAGTTCCTGCAATTGGAAGGGGGAGAATTCGCTGGTGCCCCAGTAGAGGATTTTGCCGCGGGCGATGAGTTCGTTCATGGTGTGGACGATTTCCTCGGCGGGCGTGACGCCATCGGGTCGATGGCAGAAGCACAGGTCGACATAGTCGAGGTTCATGCGTTGGAGAGCGGCGTCGACGGCTTCAACGAGGCGTTTGCGATTGACGCCGCGCTGGGTCGGGGCATCGCCGACGCGGATGACCTTGGTGGAGATCACGAGCGTGTCGCGAGCCCACCCGGTTTTTTTGAAGACCTTGCCCATGGCGCGTTCGGCCTTGCCGGCGCCGTAGGCCTCGGCCCCGTCGAAGTAGTTGACGCCGTGGTCGTAGGCCGCGGCCATGCATGCCTCGGTCGCGCTGTCGTCGACGGTCTGGCCGAAGGTGATCCACGAGCCGAGGCTGATGGCGCTGACTTTGAGTCCGCTGCGTCCGAGGGTGCGATACAGCATGTGCAGGTGGCTCCTGTTCAAAGGGTCGAGGCAAGCGGCCGTGAAGAGCATCCTAGCCACCCCGACCCGCCCACGCGACGCTCACCGAGGGCGTCGCTTATTTGTAACCGTTCACGGCAATTGGCGAGAGCAAGTGTGATGAGCCGATAACCATGGCA
>CAYYPN010000231.1:0-5109 GCA_964473545.1 uncultured Planctomycetaceae bacterium | reverse complement strand
TCGCCTTGCCTCGCTTCGTCGCAAGCAGCAACACCCATAATTGCGGCGCGCCAGCCTCGCGTAGCGAGGCGGCTGATTTGCGTCGCACAGCATCGTCACAACGCACGACACACGGCGCGCCAACAGCCGCGTCGCTACGCGACGCTGGCGGGCGGTGCGTTGGGCGTCAGCACGTAGGTGTGCGTGTGACCGGCGTCGCGTAGCGACGCGGCTTTTGGCGCGTTAATGGGGATGCATGCGCAACACGCTGTAATAAATGGGTTTATATGAGCAAAAAATTTTAGCCCCATGTCAGGCCTGACATGACACTGACATGGGCCGGACAACGTTCAACCCCTTATCCAACCTCGCGTTACGCGAGGAGCGGGCCTTACCCCCGCCCCCAACCGGACATGCGGCGGGTCGACGCCGAGGTCACTGGCAGCGGCCGCGCCGCCGGCGCGGCGTGGTCCGATGCGGCGGTCAACGTGCAGGCACATTCCGCCGGCGCCAACGGCGTGGCCTGGTCCCTCGATGCCGACCAGGGCGCGGTTCGCATCCCGGGCGGACGACTCGATCTGGCCGACCTGCATATCGGCGGGCGCTACGATCGGGATCGCCTGACGCTGGATCGGTTGCACTGGCCGACGGACGCCGGCACGCTCGGCGCCAACGGCTGGTACGACACGCTGACCCGGCGTTGGCGTGGCCGACACGCTCTCGCCGCTCAAGCTCGACGCCAGCGGCGACCTGCACACGCGCCAGGTCCACGTGCGCGGGCAACCGCTCGTTGACAAGCACGTCGCCTGGACCACGGCGGCCGATGCGAATCACACCACCTTCGCCACTGACCGTTTCAACCTGTTCGACGGCCAGGCCGAGGCTGCGGCAACGTATCGTTACGACGAAACACTCGTCCACGCACGCGCCATGCTTGCGGATGTGAACTTCGCGCGACTGGACGGCGCACGACGGCGGCGGACGCATGCGCCTCACGCGCTCGGACCTGGTCAACACGGACCTGGTCGGCGGTGTGCTGAGCGTGATGGGCGTCGGTGGCGACAGCGAGCCGCGCGGCGCGGGACTGGCCGACTTCACATTGCAGGTCGGGCAACTCGACGTGGAACGCTTCCTCTACGTCAACGGCGCGACCGAGATCATCATGTACGGCCGCGTCGCCGACGTCCGCATGGGCATGGACTCGCCCATCGACGGTCGGGCGATCGGGTCGTTGCGGTGGTTCCGCGACAGCGAGACCGAAGCGCTCAACGACCTCGGCCGCATCCTCCGGGCCTTCCAGGCCGGCGCGACGACCGTGAACATCGACGGCACGCTCGACGAACCGATCGTCCGCCAGGGCACGATCGCCAACGTCAATCGCCGCCTCAAGAAACTGCTCGGCTCGGAGTGAACGGCATCGAACCCGCTCGCCGCGATCCGCTCGGCGCTTTACACTGCCAACCATGGCTACCCAACTGGCAAGACTCGTCGAAGCACTGGAGGTCATCGCCCCGCCGTCGCTGGCGGCGGAATGGGATAACGTCGGCCTGCTCGTCGAGCCGCTGCGACCGCGGCGGGTTGAGCGTGTCATGCTGACGATTGACCTGACCGACGCCGTTGCCGACGAGGCGATCGCCGCCGGTGCGGAAATGATCGTGTCGTACCATCCGCCGATCTTCTCCAGCGTCAAGCGGATCGGCCAGCTCAAGTCGGCCGTGCGCAAGGTGATGGACAAGCGCATCGCCGTCTATTCACCGCACACCGCCCTCGACGCGGCGCCCGGCGGGATGACCGACTGGCTCGTCGAAGCCTGCGGCGAGGCGTCTTACGTCGAACCCATCGAGCAGGCTTCACAGCACGACTGGCGCATCGAGTGCAAGCTGGTCGTGTTCGTGCCCATCGAACATGTCGATGCGGTGCGCGACGCGCTGGCCGAGGAAGGCGGCGGCGGCGGCGGGATCGGCAACTACACGCATTGCTCGTTCAACACGCCGGGCTTCGGTACGTTCAAGGGCGGTGCCGGTTCCAACCCCGCCTACGGGCGGCGCGGGCGACTGGAGCAGGTCGAAGAAATCCGCATGGAAATGGTCTGCCCCAAGGACGCACTGGCTGATGCGCTGCGGGTGATTCGGCGCGTGCATCCCTACGAAGAACCGGCTTGGGAAGCGTACGAACTGATCGATCCACCGGCCCCGGGCAGCGGCGTCGGCCGCATGGCGATCCTTCGGCGCGGCGCTTCGCTCAACGCCGTCGTCCGCCGCATCAAGCAGCAGCTCAACCTCAAGCAGGTGCGCGTGGCCAAGCCCGACAACCCGACCGCCAAGATCGACCACGTGGCGGTGTGCCCCGGCGCGGGCGGGTCGGTGTTCGCCGATCTGTCCGGCCCGCAGTTGTACCTGACCGGCGAGATGCGCCATCACGACGTGCTGGCCAAGGTTGAACAGGGCGCGGTCGTGGTGTTGACCGACCACACCCACACGGAGCGCGGTTATCTGCCCGTGCTCAAGCGACGCCTGGCCGGTGCGCTGAACCGGCGCGTGACGATCCAGATCGCCAAACGCGACCGCGATCCGCTTGCAATGGTGTAGCGGTCAATCCGGGAGGTAACTGGCCACGCAACCGGGAGCTTCGGTCACGCTGACCCGGGCGAGTTGCGCCCGGCCGGCCAGACCGGGCATCAGTTGCCCGGCGATGAACTCCGCCACCCGCTCGGCCGAGGGATTGCGCTCGGCAAACGCGGGCAGGTCGTTCAGGTGCGTGTGATGAAGCTGGCGCATCACCGCATCGAGCAGTTGCTCCAGTTCATGAAAGTCCATCACCAGGTCGCACCCGTTGAGCTTGGGCGAAGCGACGACGGCGATGACATGCCAGTCGTGATCGTGCACCGGTTCGAGCATCCCGTCGGCCAGGCGCAGGGCGTGGGTCGCGTTGAAGCGGCGTTCGACATTGAGTTGATACATGGCCATGACTCATCGTAGCAGATGAATCCGGCCAAGCTCAGGCGGGCTGGGTCGCCTGGACCGGACCGGCCACCGGGCGTGTGACGGCCAGGGCCTTGGTGGGCATGCGCGACAGGTCCAGCCACGAGCCGACGGGCTGGCCGTTGTCATCCAGGGGTTGAATGATCGGCCGATCGAGGTGGTTGGCGTTGGCCGCGAGGATGTGGGCCATGCGGCCGTCGGTCAGTTTCACGTACGAACCGACGGGGAACAGCCCGGCGGCCTGGACCAGGGCGCGGGTGGCGGGCTTGTAGAACTGGCCCGCGGCGGACGAGCGCACCATCTGTTCCATGGCCACGTAAGGCAATCGATTACGCCGATAGTGGCGGGGACTGGTCAACGCGGCGAACACGTCGGCGACCGCCACGATGCGGGCCAGGTCGCAGATCGCATCGCCGCGCAGGGCCAGGGGATAGCCGCTGCCATTGTCGCGTTCGTGATGCTGCCACGCGGCCAGGCGCACGATGTCCGGCAGGTCGCGCACCTTGTCGAGCATGGCGACCGAGTACACCGCATGACGCTGGACGCGGCCCCGGTCGATGTCCGTCAACTGCTCGCCGCCGATCCGGATGCGCTGCGGAATGAGCAGCATCCCCAGGTCGCAGGCCAGCGCCGCCATCCCCGCCAACCGCACGTCGGCTTCGCTCCAGGTCAGTTGTGCCGCCGTGGCCATGGCCAGCACCGCCACGCACATCGTGTGATCCGGCAGGTAGTCGTCACGGCGGGAAACCAGCAGGGCCAACTGCGTGAAACGTTCACGATGGTTGAGCAGCATCGGCCACATCGCATCGACGATTCGCTCGAACGATTCAGCGGAGATGTCGTGGCCGGACTCGATCGCGACGTGCAGATCGCGCAGGGCTTCCACGTGCCGCTCACGAATCGACTGGAGCGTCGCCGCATCGGGCCAGGAATCGTCAGCGGGTTGGTGGCCGTCCCAGATCTCACGCTCCTCCGGCCGCACCCGCAGGGAGAGCTTGCCGCTGCGCCGGTGCAGTTGTTCGACCACCTCGTCGGCGACGGCCATGCGCTCCTTGCGGAAGCGGGCGCGTTCGGCGTTGTTGCCGGGCGTGGACGCCGGCGGCATTTGCGGCAGCGGTGTGTTGCCGGATTCAACCGAAACGGGCTGATCGTTACCGTGTGTGGGTTGGGGGCCGGGTGGGCTGCTGTGCCAACTGTCGAGCAGATCCGCGGCTTCCAGTTCGTCGACCGAGTCGGCCAGGAAAACCTCCGGCGAACTCTGCCGCAGCAACATCTGAATGTGGCGGCTGGTAATGGTGGTCTGGGCCGGAATCGCCTTCTGGCCCATAGGCAGAAACACGGACTGCTCGTAGCAGTCACCTTCCCGAATCAATGCCACTCGCATGCGCTTCATCGCCACCATATATCCCCGACGGAACAAAGGCCCGGCCTCTTGCCGGACTGAAACAGCAGCCCATCACAGGAGCTATCGGCCGGTTCCCGGGCCGGGTTTATGGGCAAGACGACACAAGGTGCATCTACGCCGATACAGGTTGAGTGGGTTGTCGCCGGCCGATAATCCGTTACGCTGGCGGCCGCCGTGCGGATGTCGACCCGCGGTGCCGCGATCGCCAGGAGTCTGATGTTGAACGACGCACCCTTGATGGTTTCGATCAGTGGTTTGCGGGGCTGGATCGGCCGATCGCTCACCCCCGCGGTGGCCTCGCGTTTCGCCGCCGCGTTCGCCGCATACGTCCGACAGGACACCGGCAAGGACCACCCTCATATCGTTTTCGGACGTGACAGTCGGCCCTCCGGCCCGATGGTTGAGCGGGCCGCCGTCGCCGGCTTGCTCGCCGCCGGCTGCAGGGTCACCCAGCTCGACATCGTCACCACCCCGACGGTCGCGGTGATGATCCATCACCTCGGCGCCGATGGCGGCATGGTCGCCACCGCCAGCCACAACCCGATTCCCTGGAACGGCCTCAAGCCCATGACCCACCATGGCGTCGCACCCCCGCCGGACCAGGCCCGGGCTTTCATCGATGCCTTCCATGCCGACGAGGTCGACTACGTCCCGATCGAACAGATGCAGCCGGCCGTCCATGACGATTCGGCCAATCGCATCCATGTCGATCGCATCCTCGCCACCATTGACGCCGAGGGCCGC
>CAYYPN010000230.1:0-5128 GCA_964473545.1 uncultured Planctomycetaceae bacterium | reverse complement strand
CAGGGTCGAGATGCCCATCTTGGCCATGACCGTGAGCAGGCCCTTGGCCACACCCTGGCGGTAGGCGGCGACGATCCGGGCGTCGGCGTGAATCGGGTCGTCATCGTTGAACTCGTCGGGCAGGAGTCCGTCGCGAGAAGCCTGCCACAGCGACTCGAAGGCGAGGTAGGGGTTGATCGCATCGGCGCCATAGCCCACGAGCAGGCAGTGGTGATGCACTTCGCGGGCCTCGCCGGTTTCGACGACGATGCCGATCCGGGTGCGCATGGCCTTGTTGACCAGGTGATGGTGCACCGCGCCGGTGGTCAGCAGGGCGCTGATCGGCACACGGTCATGGTCGACCGCGCGATCGGACAACACGACCAGCGAGTAGCCGTCGTCGATGGCGTCCTCGGCCTCTTCGCAGATGCGATGGAGGGCCTTGCCCATGCCGGCCGGGCCTTGGCTGCGTGGCCAGGTGATGTCGATCGTTTTCGTCTTCCAGCCGCGTCCGGTCGGGGCGCGCTCGATGTGCTTGATCGCCGCCAACTGCTCGTTGGTGAGGATCGGGTGCGGCACGAGCAGGCGATGGGCATGCTGCTCGGTGGTTTCGAGCAGGTTGCCTTCGGGCCCGATGTAGCACTCGAGGCTCATGACCGTTTCCTCGCGGATCGAATCGATCGCGGGATTGGTCACCTGGGCGAAGAGCTGCTTGAAATAGTCGTAGATCAGGCGCGGCTTGTCGCTGAGCACGGCCAGGGCCGCATCGTTGCCCATCGACCCGATGGGGTCCTTCTTGGCGGCGATGAGCGGGACGAGCATGAACTGCATCGTCTCGCGCGTGAAGCCGAACGCCTGCAATCGTTGGAGCAGGGAGTCGGGTTTGAACCCGTGCGACTCGACTTGGGGGTTGAGGTCATCGAGTGCGATGCGCTGATCGCGCAGCCACTGGCCATAAGGCCGCTGGGCGGCGAAGGTCTCCTTGAGTTCGCCGTCGGGGACGAGGCGTCCGGCTTCGAAGTCGATGAGGAACATGCGTCCGGGCTGTAGGCGGCCCTTGATCTTGACGTTGGCCGGGTCGACCTCGGGGATGACGCCGACCTCGCTGGCCATGATGCACAGATCATCATTGGTGATGTAGTAGCGGCTGGGTCGCAGGCCGTTGCGGTCGAGCACGGCGCCGATGTACCTGCCGTCGGTGAAGACGATGCTGGCCGGTCCGTCCCACGGCTCCTGGAGGCAGGAGTGATACTCGTAGAACGCCCGCTTGCTGACGGGCATGGTTTCGTGGTTCTGCCAGGCTTCGGGGATCATCATCATGACCGCTTCCTGGAGGGTGCGTCCGGTCATGAGGTAGAACTCGAGGACGTTATCGAACGTGCCGGAGTCGGAGCAGTCGGGTTCGACCACGGGGAAGAGTTTTTTCAGGTCATCGCCGAACCCGTCTTCGCGCGGGTCGCTGACGACGCCCTGCCGGGCGAACATCCAGTTCATGTTGCCGCGGAGGGTGTTGATCTCGCCGTTGTGGCTCATGAACCGGTTGGGTTGAGCGCGGTCCCAGGAGGGGAAGGTGTTGGTGCTGAAGCGCGAGTGGACCATGGCCAGGTGGCTGGTGAAGTCCGGATCGCGCAGGTCGGGGTAGTACAGGGGCACCTGCGTGCTGGTGAGCATGCCCTTGTAGACCATGACCTTGGTGCTCAGCGAACAGATGAACAAGAGCTTGGCCTCGGGCAGGTCGCTGTTGCGCAGCTCGTGGCTGGCCCGCTTGCGGATCATGTAGACCGCACGTTCAAAGGCGTCACCCGCCCGGCCGTCGCCGGAGGCGAGGAACAGTTGTTCGGTGACCGGCTCGGCGAACCGCGCGGCCGGGCCCACGTCGGCGCCTTCGGGATCGGTCGGAACCTCGCGCCAGCCGATGAGGGTCTGGCCTTCCTCGGCGATGATGCGCTCGATCTGCTGCTTGCAGTGGCGGCGCTGCTCGGCGTCGCGGGGCAGGAAGACGTTGCCCGCGGCGAACTTGCCCGCTTCCGGCAGGTCGGTCTTCAGGTCGGTCGCGGCTTTTTGAACGAGGAAGTCATGCGGCAGCGCGGTCATGATCCCCGCACCGTCGCCGGTGTTCGCTTCGCAGCCGCATGCGCCGCGGTGGTCCATGTGCTGGAGCATGACCAGGGCGTCGGTGACGATCTTGTGCGAGCGGTCGCCTTTGATGTGGGCGATGAACCCCACGCCACAGGCGTCGTGCTCGTTCCGCGGATCGTACAGACCGTAGGCTCGAGGTCGGATCAGTTGGGTCATGACAAGAATCTCCTGCCCCGGAAGTCGGTCGGCGGCGTCTGGGCCGCTGGCGTGCCGGGGTCCCTGCGGTTTGCTTCTATCAATTGGTTGTGCCGACCACTTCCCTGCGGTCGGCGGCACCGTGTTCAAGCATGTGCTCGATGAAGCGGCTGATCGCCGGGGTCAACGGCCGCTGGCGGTGATGCACGATCGCCAACGGGCGGGTCAGCGTCGGCTCCAGCGTCCCGGCGGCCAGCGTCCCGCCGGCCACCTCGCGCCTCACCGTTCGCTCGGGCAGAATCGCCACCTCGTCACTGTGCCCGAGGTAGGTCTTGATCGTGTCAATGTTATCGAAGGTGTGCGCCATGTGCGCCGTCGTGCCGTGCTTGCGGAAGTAGGCATGCAGACGCCGGCTGATCGGCAACTCCGAGTCAAACCCCACCATCGGTTCGTCGGCCAGGTCGCCGGGCGTGACGCTCGCGCGATCGGCCAAGCGATGGTTCGACGGACAGACCAGCACCATCGTCTCCTCACGCAGATCGATCACCGTCAGGTCACGCCAGCGCTGGGGGTAGCTGACAATGCCCAGGTCGGCCAGATCGTTCCGCACCCGCCGCAGCACCTCGTCCGGCTGGTGGTAGGTGGCCTCCACCACGGTATGCGGATGGGCGGCACGAAAGTCGTCGGCCAACTGGTTCAGCAGGTCGATGCCCGCGGAGTAAATCGCGTCGATCCGCACCCGCCCGCGCATCGACCCGTTGGCGCCGGCCAGCCGCCGGGTCAGCCGCTCGTAGGAATCGAGGATCTGCCGGCAGCCGTGGTGGTAGGTCGACCCGGGCCCGGTCAGTTGCAGAGGCCGCTTGGACCGGTCGATCAACTGGACGCCTAACTCCTTTTCCAGAGCTATGATACGTTGCGACACCGCCGACTGGGTCAACCCCGCGTTTTCCGCGGCCTTGCTGACCGAGCGCTGTTCAGCGACGTCACAAAACAACTTGATCGCGTCCAGTTGCATAGCCGGGGCATCATAGCATCAGATCGACTAATGTCAATATGGGCGTCCAGCAGTTACGCTAATAGCTTGACGGTTGCGGGGCGTGATCCGGGCCTGTCGCGGCAAGGGTTCGGATGATTTTCGTGGCCCGGCGTTTCGGTGGCTCGGCGGTTTTTCCTTCATGTAACCCGCGGGCGGCGCCTAACATCACAACGTCATTGCAGGTACACGGGAGCTGGCCTGGCATGCGAGTGCTTATCGCGTTGACAACTCTGTTGGCCTGGACCGGCGTGGCGCACGCCCTGCCCTCCGGGGATGAGCTGGTCGACGCGACGCTGGTCAGTGACGCCGCCGCCGTCGAGCCCGGCGGCAAGGTCTGGCTGGGCGTGCAACTGGACATCGAGCCCAAGTGGCATGTGTACTGGCAGAACCCCGGCGACGCGGGGCTGGCGACCGACGTGCGGTGGACGCTGCCCGATGGTTACGAGGCCGGCCCGTTGCGATGGCCGCTGCCGCATCGCTACCTCGACCCCGGCGACATCACCAGCTACGGCTACGCCGACTCGGTCATGCTGTTGACACAGGTCAACGTGCCTGATGATGCGACGCCCGGCCAAACCGTCACGTTCACCGCCGAGGTGAACTGGCTGGTGTGCAAGGCGTTCTGCCTGCCGGGCGAGGCGACGGTGCGTGTTGACGTGAAGGTCGGGCCGCGCGTTGAGTCGGATCAGCATGCGAACATTCATCGAGCCGTCGAGCGCCTGCCGGGCAAGGGCGATGGCGATGGGTCGTTCACGATGCGGACAACCTCCGGGCCTGAAGGCCGCACGCAGGTGACGGTCCACTGGTCCGATGCGGCCGCGGTCGCGGTGGACCTGTACCCGATCCCCACCGGCAACCAGAACGTGACCGCCATCGCGGTCGAGTCCGGCGGCCGGACCACGCAGGCGACCGTTGACGTGGAAGCGCTCGATGCTTCGGCCCCCGGCGGGCGCGGGCCAACCCTTAAGGCCCTGCTGGTCTGGCGGGTGGATCCGAATGGCCAACGGCAAGGCGTCTACCTCGACGTGCCACTGCACGATTAACGCCCGGTAAGAATACGACGAAATCGAACGCCGCCGCGTTGGACGGCGTACCATGACCCAAGGCACCGAATCCGCACTTTCACCCAAGGAGCACACCCATGAATCCCAAGAGCCTGATGATGATGTTGGCCATCGTGTTTGCGACGGCCGGATTGACTTATGCCGGTTGCGGCAGTTGCGGCACCGGCGCCGACGGCAAGGAAGCCTGTAGCGAAGACGGCAAGAACCACGACCACGACCACGATCACGATCACGACCACGACAAGATGACCACAGCGAAGGTCGGCGAGAAAGCCCCGCTGTTCAGCCTGACCAACCACAAGGGCGAAGCCGTCGACATCGCCAAGTTCACCGAGGACGACAAGATCGTCGTGCTCGAGTGGTTCAACCCCGACTGCCCCTTCGTCAAGCGCCACCATGAAAAAGCGGACACGATGAACAAACTCGCCGCCAAGTACGGCGACCAGAACGTCGTCTGGCTGGCGGTCAACTCCAACCACTACTCGGGCCAGGATTACAACCAGAAGTGGGCCAAGAAGTGGAACCTGGGCTACCCGGTGCTCAACGACCAGAACGGCGCGGTCGGCCGCACCTACGACGCCAAGACCACGCCCCACATGTACATCATTAATGCCGACGGCGTGCTCGTGTACGACGGGGGGATCGACAACGATCCTCGCGGGCGCATGAGTGACGACGACCGCGTCAACTACGTCGACCAGGCCCTGAGCGAACTGCTCAGCGGCCGCGACGTGAGCAAGTCACAGACCAAGCCCTACGGCTGCTCGGTCAAGTA
>CAYYPN010000229.1:0-5153 GCA_964473545.1 uncultured Planctomycetaceae bacterium | reverse complement strand
TGAGAAGATCGTCACCACGTTTGAAAACTTCCGGGGGGTGGACAAGTACGCCTATCCCGCGACGCTGGCCGAGATCGAGGAGAACGAGTTCAACCTCAATATCCCGCGCTATGTGGACACCTTTGAGCCGGAGCCCGAGGTGGACATCCCTGCTGTGCGGAAGGAAATCGCCACGCTCGAAAACGAACTCGCCAACGTGGATAAGGAACTGAACGGGTACCTCAAGGAATTGGGGTTGGAATAAGGAATCACGGCATGGCCAAGGCAACCAACATTCCCGTTGACCGCTCAGTTGCAACGCGATTGCTGAAGTCGACAAAAGTACCACGCGACAAGCTGCCGTACACGGAAGGGTTTGATCGACTTCACGAGCAGTATGGAGAGCAGGTGGGAAGGGTCAGTAAGCATGCCCTAATGCAGGAGTTTTTCAATTTGGCGAAGAAAGGTGGCTACGCAGGCCGCACATCCGAACGCACCGCGCCCGAGTTGACGATCCCGCAAGCCGTGTTTATTGGTAAGCGACTCGGGCGGAATCTGCCAGCACGTGGTGGCTTGGTCTATACCGATGAGTTCGAAACGCTCTGCAAGGAGTTCAATGAAGCATTCACAACCACGTACGGTCTAGACGACTTTTGGCTGATTGTTGATGGATTGGCAAAGAAAGCCAAGGGCGGTGAGTGGCCCGGGCAACTTGCAAAAGCTCGTGAAGCCGCCTGCTTAGCGGTCGAGATATACAACAAGCCCATGGTGACATTCCGTAGTGGCGGCTACATTGTGCTGATGAATATAGCGTGGACAGCGTTGATGCACGCCATTTTCTTTCGGTGGGGAGTCAAACCATGCTATCGCGAAGACGATCGTTCCGACCGGTTCGCGAAGATCGACGGCGACTACAAGGGTTGGGAACTGGCGACCTGTCTCAAGCAGTTTTACGGCGATGAATCGTCACCCGTTTGGGAAAATATCAAGCTATTCATCGGTTTGCGAAACAAGATCGAGCACCGGTCTTTGCCTGCCTTGGATCACCGCATTTTCGGAGAGTGTCAGGCTATGCTTCTCAATTTCGAAGACATGCTGTTTCAGCAGTTCGGTCCTGATCATGCCCTCGCCGACAGTTTGTCACTAGCCCTTCAGTTCTCACACCTCCGCAATCCTGAACAGGCCAAGGCAATTCGGTCGCTCCACGCGCCGCTGTCGGACGACATCGCCGGATTCGTCGAGTCCTTCCGATCATCTTTGTCCGATGAGATTCGAAACGATCTTGCCTTCAGCTACCGTGTTTATCTGATACCCAAGGTCGCGAACCGTGAAAGCAGTTCTGACCTTGCTGTGGAATTCGTGAAGTATGACCCGAACAAGCCAGAGGAAATGAAGCAATACAACAAGGTGGCGGCGCTGGTGAAGCCGGCGGTCACTCAGGTGGCCAATCAAGGTCGGTTGCGTGCTTGTGACGTTTGCCGCGCCGTTCAACCTGTCGTCCAGGAGGTCGTCGGCCCGACTGCGAAGTTTGTCCCCAGCTATCACCACGCTGCCGCGTGCCGGTTTTACGAGATTCGCCCAGCCAAAGATGCTTCTGATCCTTCGAAGACAACCACACAATACTGTCAATACGATGAGGCCCACAAGGACTATGTGTACACGGACGCATGGAGACAGTTTCTCATTGCGGAGATGAAGAAGCCGGGTCAGTATGAAAAGGTCGTGAAACAGGAGCGCTCATAGTGAACGAGACACAACACCATCTTGGCGACCTGTTTCGCTCCCGTCGGCAGAAGGGCCGCGCCGGGTTGCCGGTGGTGTCGGTGACGATGAACGACAGACTGGTTCACCGCGATACGCTGAGGCGGAATTGGTAAATATGGCTACCTCCAACACCGTTAAACTGAAGCATCTTGCTACCAAAATCGGTAGCGGCCTTACTCCTAAAGGCGGACGGCAAGCGTACGTTAATGACGGTATTCCATTTATTCGCAGCCAGAATGTGAACCACAATCGGCTTCTGCAAGACTCTCTCGTTTTCATCACCGAGGAACAGGATGCCAGCATGTCGGGCAGCAGAGTGCACCCCGGAGATGTCCTGCTGAATATCACGGGCGCATCGATTGGTCGAACCTGTGTTGTTCCGGAAAACATGAGGCGGGCCAATGTCAATCAGCACGTCTGCATCATTCGCACCAATGGAAACGTCAACGCCCATTTTCTGCAAGCATACCTCGCGTCACCAAAAGGGCAGCACGAAATCAATCGGTTGCAAGCTGGCGGCGGACGACAAGGGATCAACTTTCAGCAGATCGGCAATGTTCGCGTCCCTCAAGTCGATCATGCACATCAGAATTATGTGGTCAACATCCTGTCCACGGTGGATCGGGCGATGGAGCGGACGGGCCGACTCATTGAGGCCAAGCGGAAACTCAAGAAAGGCCTCGCCCAGCAACTGCTCACCGGCCAACGACGCTTGCCGGGGTTCAAGGCATCATGGACAACTCACCGCCTCGATACCATCAGCAATATCGGCAAGGGCGCGGGTGGGTCGAAAGCCGACCTCGTGTCCGATGGTTTGCCCGTTGTGCGCTACGGTGAACTCTATACTACCTACGACGTCCGTATTGATGAAGCCGTGTCATTCGTGTCCCCGGATGCCGCCAAGCGGAGCAAGCCGATAAAGCGCGGCGATGTTCTGCTTGCCGGTTCAGGCGAAGACCGTATCGAAATCGGCACCGCAGCGGCGTACATGAATGGCGAACCCGCCTATGCCGGAGGTGACATCGTCATCGTGTCGCCGACCGACGCGAACAGCGTATTCCTCGCATACCTCTTGGACAGCAACGATGTGCGCCGTGAGTTCTACCGTCGCGCACAGGGCGAATCCGTGGTGCATCTCTACATGCGTGACGTCGCCGGTTTGGAATTGCGACTGCCGTCGATCGAAGAACAGGATCGCATCGCCGTGGTCCTGGGCGCAGCGGACCGAGAGATTGCCCTGCTGGAGAAGAAGCTCGCCACCCTGTCCGAACTCAAACGCGGCCTGATGCAGAAACTGCTGACCGACCCGTCGGCCACGAAAGCGTAGGTAAACCATGGACTTCGATGTCTATTGCGACGAGAGCCGGCCCGACGTTTTCTGTTCACAGCAGAACGATGCGCGGCATCTGGTCATCGGCAGTCTGTGGTTGCCCACGGCTGCGCGCGAGGAGATGAAACAGGCCATCCATGATCTGCGTGACAAGCATCGTGTTGGCGGGGAGTTCAAGTGGCGCAAGGTCACGCCGTCACGCCGCGACTTTTACATGGAACTGATCGCGTGGTACATGGCCATGGGCGAACGGCTGCGGTTCCGCTGCATCGCGGTCGACCATTCCCAGCTTGACCTGCAGCTGTACCACAACGACGACCAGGAGCTTGGGTTCTACAAGTTCTATTACCAGATGCTTCATCACTGGATTCTGGACTTCAATCGGTACTCGATTTTCTGTGACTTCAAGCGGAACCGTGAACCCGACCGCCTGCATGTGTTGCAGCGATGCCTGAGCTACAGCAATCTGTCGTCGTCGATTGATCGGGTGCAGGCGATTCGCTCACGTGAGTCGGTGTTCCTGCAACTGACTGACGTATTGACGGGCATCGCATCGGCGCGGCTGAACAATATCCTGACGCCCAACACGGCCAAGTTCGATTTGGTCTGCGATCTGGAGAACCGACTCGGTCGGCAGATCCGGCACACACTTCGGAGCGAGCAGAAGTTCAACGTGTTCGTCATCGATCTGGCGGGAGGATGGTGACGTGGCGTATCCCCCGCTGGTTCAATATGAGACAGAGCAGGAGTACCGCTCGCATTTCGAACGGGTGTACTGCTGCGGCACGCTGCGGTGTTTCGATGGCATTGCGGTCCGGTTCAGCAAGAGCGACTTCGATCACTGCTTCTTCGAGAGCAGCAACCGCGATGGGGTGAAGGATCAGTTTTCGCCGTTGCGAGCCGAACGGGTGGACTGGATCAAGGCCGCCTTGCAGGACGGGCACGCGGATCTGTTCGTCGGCTGGGACAACAAAAAGCGGCGCTACGACCATGGTCGCCGTGTCACGCTGGTGATGGGCAATTACGTGGTGGTGATCCGGCTGACGGGGCAGCAGAACGCCCGTTTCGTGACCGCGTTCGTGGCGGACTCGCAACGCACGGTGAATCGAATCAAAGGGAGCCCGAGATGGACACCGCCCGGCGCATAAAAAAACCGCTGATTCACCAGGTGGGCTCAGCGGTAAGCCTTTGCAGGTTCTACAGCCACTGGCTGAGAACACTAGAAGTATCGGCTATCGGGGCCAGAAAATCAAGTGGTCGGGCCAGATTTTCGGCCCTACCCGGAACGAAAACGGACCGCTCCACGACAGAGCCGTCCGCCGACCGAGCATTCTCAGTCCGTGAGCAGGATCGGCTCTTTGCGGGTTCCAGTCAAGCCAGCGGGCGTTACCGGGTCATTCAGGAGGCCTGAACGTGGACATTCCCTCCTTCAAAGAGGATCACATCTCACAGGTGCCGGCGTTGGAACTGCTCCAGAAGCTGGGGTACGAGTACCTCAGCCCGGCCGAGGCGGTTGAGCACCGGGGGCCCGGGGGGCGGTTGTCGCAGGTGATCCTCGAAAGCGTGCTGGCTGAGCAGTTGCGGAAGATCAACACGCTTCGCTTCAAGGGGCGTGAACACCCGTTCAGCGAGGGCAACATCCTCGCGGCGGTGCAGGCGATCAAGGATGTGGCCGACGAGGGGCTGATTCAGACGAATGAGAAGATTTACGACCTGCTGACGCTGGGCCGGGCGATGCAGCAGTCCATCGACGGGGACACCAAGAGCTTTCAGCTTGATTACATCGACTGGCAGCGGCCGGAGAACAACGTCTACCACGTGACCGAGGAGTTTGCCGTCGAGCGCAGCGGTAGCCACGAGACGCGTCGGCCGGACGTGGTGCTGTTCGTCAACGGCATCCCGCTGGTGGTGATCGAATGCAAGCGCCCGGACCTGAAAGACCCGATCGGCCAGGCGGTCAGCCAGCACATCCGCAACCAGCAGCGGGACCAGATTCCCCGCCTGTTCCACCATGCCCAGCTTCTGTTGGCGCTGTCGAAGAACGAGGCGAAGTACGCCACGGTGGGCACACCGGCCAAGT
>CAYYPN010000228.1:0-5196 GCA_964473545.1 uncultured Planctomycetaceae bacterium | reverse complement strand
TCTTTCCGATCATGTTCGCGAACTTGCGCGGGTGCGATCCCAGCCGGGCAAAGCAATCGATCCCGAGGGTCGGCAGCGAGCCGGAACGTTTATGCAGATTGGCGGCGTCGGCGCGGCATTCGCGACCAATGCGGGAGACCCGCTGGCCGGTCTGGTTCGGCGCGAAGCGGGAAGTGCCGAACCGCATCTTTATCCTTGCCGACCGCAGGAAGAGAGCGAGGCGATTCGGTCTCTGTTTTCGGGACAGGAGGCGGCCATTCCCCTGGATCTTACTGGCGGCGCTGCGCTGAAGTCCCAATCGGCGGAGCGGTCATTGGCCGATGAAATTCGCGCTGGCGGGCCGGTCATGGTTCCGATTCTTGCTCTGGCCGTGCTCGGACTGCTCGTAGCCATATGGAAGGCGATTCAGCTATACCGAACGCCGTCGGTTTCCGGCGGAGATGTACGGACATTCATCGACATACTTGCCGAAGATCAAGGCAAGGCAATTGATCAGGCCGGATCGTGGCGTGGACCAGCGGGGCGGTTGCTTGCGCAGGCCGCGAATCATGCGGGGCGACCGCGCGAACAGGTCGAGGAAATCCTGCACGAAACCATTCTCGCGGAAATGCCCGATCTGGAAAGCCGCCTGAGTCTGCTCTCCGTAGGCGCGGCGGTTGCTCCGCTCCTGGGTTTGCTTGGCACGGTAACCGGCATGATCCACACCTTCCGCCTGATCAGCATCTTCGGCACGGGTGACGCCCGCATGCTCTCGGGCGGTATCAGCGAGGCGCTGGTCACGACCGAGGCCGGACTGGTCGTGGCTATCCCGCTCCTGCTCTGCCACGCACTCCTCTCGCGCCGGGTTCGGGCCATTGCCGACGGTCTGGAGCAGGCCGCGCTGGCCATCCTCAACGAAAACAATCGTTTTGCGACACCGGAGGATGCCGTCCATGAATGACCTTGTGCAGTCGGCGCTCCGGTTCTGGTCGGCAGGCGGGATTCTGATGCCGGTTCTGGCGTGCATCTCGGTGGCGATCTGGTATCAGACGCTCGTGACCTACATTCCCCTGGGGCGCGCAACCCGCCGGGCCAACCGAGTGCTCCGCGTATGCGAAGCCGGGGGCGGCGACTGCCTGAAGCATCTGCAAGCGAATGGCATCGGCAACCCAGCATGCGCAAGCGAGCTTTCGGCCCTTTCCCGCCGACTGGTCGTACTCAAGGCACTGGTCGCAGCCGCCCCTTTGCTGGGGCTTCTCGGCACGGTGCGGGGCATGATTGTAACCTTCCTTGCTCTCGGCGGCAGAGGCACGGCGTCGATGGACGTGCTCTCGACCGGGATTTCCGAGGCGCTCATCACCACGCAGGTGGGCCTGGTGGTGGCGCTGCCGGGTATCCTCGGCGCGCATGCCTCGGCACGGTTTCTCACCCGGATGGAGACGATCCTGCGGCGCGTGGAATTGGTCCGATCCCTGGAGGGCTCGCCGTGAAAAAGCTGGGGCGATCCGCCATTGCCACGACCGACACGCCGGAGATCAATGTCGCGCCGCTGCTGGACATGGTCTTCATCCTGCTGATCTTCTTCATCGTGACTACCGTATTCGTCGAGGAAACCGGCGTCGAGGTGCAGAAGCCGACCGCCGCGTCGGCGAAGGATCTGGAGAAGCGAAGTCTGCTAATTGCGCTCACCCGCGAGGGGCGCATCGTCTACGGCGGCCGCGAATACAGTCTGCACGGGCTGCGCGCAATCGTCACCCGCGAGGTGGCGGACGAGGATGTGCCCGTTGTCATCCTGGCCGACCGCGATGCCGGCAGCGGCATGCTGGTCGACGTGATTGACGAATGCAAGCTCGCCGGAGCGCAGAACGTCAGCCTTGCCGCGAAGCGGGAGGATGGGCCATGACCTTTACGGCTGATCGCTCGCTCCTGCAGGCCACGCGATGGGAGCGCGCTTTGTTTCTTGTTGTGGCGATGGCGGCAACGGCGGTTCTCTTCGCGGCCATGCCGGCCTTCGATGCCGCCGGGGAAATACGTAAATCTGATGTTGAACTGCTGTCTGCTCCTGCCGTGGTGCCGCCGCCGATTGTCGAGCACCACGAGGAATCTGTCGATCAAAAACGTGAAACCGCTTCCGTTCGAACCAGGATCGCGCCGCGCATTGAAACCCCGAAGCCGGTGCAGCCCGTTCGCCCCAAGAGTCCCTCACTGGAACTTCCTCTCGGCAGTCTGCGGCCGGGGCTGGGGGATCTGTCGGTAGGATTTTCGATACGCGAGGCGGCGCCGTTGCCACCGCCTGTCAGCAAAGCACCCACTATCTTTACGATACGGGATCTGGACGCGCCGCCACGCCTGCTGGCACCGGTTAAACCCACATACCCGTTTCGGGCGCGACGGCGGCGGATCGAGGGATACGCCGAAATCGAGTTCGAGATCCGTCCCGACGGCACGGTGGGTCGGGTGAAAATTATTTCTGACGAGCCGGCCGGGGTCTTCGGCGAGGCTGCGGCCGATGCGGCCCGGCGCTGGCGCTTTTCGTCGCCGCGCAAGGATGGGCGTATCGTTACCGTAACCGCCCGTCAGCGTATTGAGTTTGAATTGGAGTAAAGCATGCGTCTCTTCAGTGCCCTCGCTCTCTTTCGATTCGCCGTCATTCTGGCCGTTTGCCAGTTGATCCCGGCCGTCGGTCTGGCCCAAGACGGCGCAGGCAGCAACCGTCACGAGCCCACCGTCAGCCCAGCCGAGGCCAAGGCAATCGGGCAAGCGGAAGGGATGTTTGAAACCGATCCCGAAAGCGCCATCCAGACGTTGCGTTCCAAAGTGACAGCGGACACGAGCGCGGCCGTTCATTTCGCGTTGGCGACTCTCCTTGCACGCCAAGGCGATTTCACGGCATCCGCCACTTCTCTTGGGGCGGCTGTGAAGAAGCATCCCGCCTTCACCCGCGCCTGGCTGCTTCTCGGGCGGGTGCATCTTCTCGCCGGTAACGCACGCGAGGCCATTCATCCATTACAGAAGGCGCTCGCTCTTGGGGCGAAAGCGGACGATGTCTATGAACTGCTCGCGGGTGCGCACCTTCAGTCCGACCACCCGTCGGCCGCCGAAGCGGCCTATCGGCAGGTTCTGGCTCTGCGGGGTGAAGACCGGAAGACGCTGACCGGACTTGCGCACGCCATGATTCTGCAAAATCGTCATGAAGAAGCGGCTCCACTCGTGGAAAAGCTGTCGCGGGAGATGCCACAGAAGCGGGATCTGTGGCGACTGCGGGCTGGCCACGCCATGGAACGGGGCGAGAATCGACAGGCGATTGTTCTCCTTGCGTGCGCGAATCGCCTGAATGCAGAAGCCCCCATCGACCTCACCACACTTGGCGACCTCTACTTCAATGAAGGGCTGTATGGGAAAGCGACGGAGCAGTACAGGCTGGCATACAACAAGAAGAGTGTTGACCCTGCCCGGCTGCTGCGATTCGCGGAATCGCTGATTCATGTTGGCGAAAGCGGACATGCTGAATTTCTGCTGAATCAGGTTCCCGCTGATCAACAACCAGTTCGCGCCAAGTATCTGCGCGCACGGATCGCGGTGGAGAACAATGAGCCGACGGCTGGCAGGAAATTGCTTGCGTCGTATCTTTCGGAGAAGCCCCTGGACGGCGATGCGTTGCTTTTCCTCGCGGATTTGCAGCAGAAGGACGGGGATGCCGAAGAGGCAATGCTGACGCTGGAGCGTGCATCCAGGATCGAAACGGCTCGACATCGTGCACTACTTCAGCGAGCACAGATTTATGTCGAGCGGGGAAAGTATACCGAAGCTGTCGCGCTTCTGGAAGAGGCGCAGGAATTGTCATTTCGGCGTGATGTCGAAAATTACCTGTCGCAAGTGCGGCAGGCGTCGAAGTCAGGGAATCATTAGATTTTCACAGGTGAGGAAGACAAGGAGGAGAAGTGATGAGTATGGATCGTTGCTGTGGAACGGAGAAGATGTGCGCGCTGACCTGCTGCCCCTGCGCCGTGGACGTGGAGGCGATCAAACCACTGGTGAATCAGCCGCGCTTTATCTGCGAGGCATGCGGGCGAGTGGCTAACGAGAAGAAGAACCTCTGCAAGCCCGTGGAAATGAAAAAGTGACGGAAAGCGTGTACTCAAGCGTCGCGTATCCTTGAAGTCCGGCGCATGTCGGATATCCTGTAAACGGGAGAAACAGATGACTCTACTAAAAAGAATCGGCCTCGCCGTTATGTGCCTGACGGCAGTCTTCACGTGCGCGGCCACTTTGAATGCCGCGGAGGAGAAGATCACTGTATTCACCAGCATTGTGCCGCAGGAGTATTTTGTCGAACGGATCGGCGGAGAGCGGGTGTCGGTGCAGGCGCTGGTGAAACCCGGCAGCAGTCCCGCCACATACGAGCCGTCACCCCGCCAGATGGCGGCGCTGTCGGAGGCGAAGCTGTATATTCGTATCGGCGTGCCCTTTGAGAACGCCTTTCTGCCGAATATCGCGGAGACGATGAAGGGGTTGCGCATTGTCGATACGCGCAAGGGCATCACGTTGCGGACAATGAAAGCGCACCACCATCACGATGAAGATCACGGCGAGGAGCATGACCACGAAGGCGAACATGAAGAAAAAGGACATGATGAGGACGGTCATGAAGGGCACGCGCATCACGAGGGGCATGAGCACCACGGACATGCTCATGAAGGCGAAGCGGAGCATGACGAGGGTCACGAAGCACACGACCATGACGGGCACGACCACCATGGCGAAGAAGGCGAGGAACATCACCACCACGAAGGCGGAAACGATCCGCACATCTGGCTCAGCCCCCGTCTCGTGAAGGTGCAGGCACGGACCATCGCCGACGCGTTGACCCAAGTCGATCCGGCAGGTAAGGCCACGTACGAGAAGAACTTGGCGGCGTTTCTGAAGGATCTCGATGCGCTCGACGCGAAACTTAAGAAGGCGCTCGCGCCGGTCAAGGGCAAGACCTTCATGGTCTTCCACCCGGCCTGGGGCTACTTCGCCGATGCTTACGGGCTGGAGCAGGAACCCATCGAGATCGAGGGCAAGGATCCGAGCGCGAAACAACTTGCCCGCGTCATCGATCAGGCGAAAGAGGAAGATGTGCGTGTCATCTTTGTCCAGCCCCAGTTCAGCCAGGCGTCCGCGGGGCGCGTTGCCGAGGCCATTGGCGGCGCGGTGGTGCCGATCAATCCGCTC
>CAYYPN010000227.1:0-5205 GCA_964473545.1 uncultured Planctomycetaceae bacterium | reverse complement strand
GTCAACAGTGAGGGCGAAATGGTGCTGGGCAATTCGCAGGGCCCGCGCCTCGAGCCACCCGTCGCCATCCCCACCGATGCCACCGCCGTCGACATCACTGCCGACGGACAGATCCTCGTCACCCAGCCCGGCAACCCGACCCCCACCAACGTCGGCCAGTTCAACCTGACCACATTCATCAATCCCAAGGGGATGCGCCCGCTGGGCGGCAACATCTTTGTCGAGACCGAAGCGTCCGGCCCGCCCATCGAAGCCACCCCCGGCGAGGACGGCACCGGCACGATCATCCAGAACTTCCTCGAAGCTTCCAACGTCGACCCGGTCAAGGAACTGGTCACCCTCATCGAAGCCCAGCGGGCTTTCGAACTCAACAGCCAGGTGATCCAGTCGGCGGACGAAGCCCTGCAGGTCGTCGCCCAGTTGAGAAGGTGATTGAACGAACATGACCTTACGCATCGCCACAACCCGATACGCCGCCACGCTGGCTCTCGTTGCGCTGCTCGTCGCAAGCGCCGCGGCGCCGGCGGACGTGATCGAACTGCACGCCGAAGCGACCGCTTCCGCGGCGTCGATCACGCTCGGCGACATCGCCCGGCTCGACGGCGACGCGGCCCTGGCCAGGGCCGACGTCGAAGTCGCCACCTTCACCCCCGGCAGCGACCGGGTCACCGTCAGCAGCGCCGCGATCCGTAAGGCCCTGACCGGCCATGGCGTGCACTGGGGCCTGGTCACGATGCGCGGCCCGCGCCAGGTCGAGGTCACTCGCCGCATCGACACGCCGGCGAAAACCGTCGAAACCCAGCCCATCGTCACCGACGACACCGCCGCACTGGCCAACCCGGTCCCCGAGGTGGCGACCGACGACGTGGTCGGCCGCACCGTCCGCCAACTCGTCCGCGCATGGGCCGAGCAGGCGACCGGCGTGTCCGGCCAGCGTCTGCGGCTGAAGTATCACGATGAACACAATGCCGTCTGGTCGCTCAACGAAGCGGACCGCCGCCTGGAGTTGGAACCCGAGACGTCGGACGCGCTGGGTCGTGTGCCGATGACCCTGCGGGTGTATGACGACACGACGCCGGTTTCGACCGAGCGGCTGATGATCGACGTGTCGATCGAGCAGGCCGTGGCCATCGCGGCACGCACGATTCACCGGGGCCAGTTAATCACCGAAGCCGACGTCGAGGTCACGCGGCAATGGATCGACTCGCCGCGCGTCGACCCGGTCAGCGATGCGTCGATGCTGGTCGGCCAGCAGGCGGCGCGGCTGGTGCGTCCGGGCAACATCATCGAGCCGCGCGATGTCGAATCGCCGGTCGTGATCAAGCGCGGCCAGCTCATCACCGTCCGCGCCCTGAGCGGGGGACTGGTCATTCGCACCGTGGCCCGGGCCCAGGACGACGGGGCGGTCGGCGAAGTGATCTCCGTCCGCAATGTCCGCACCCGTGATGAATTTGTCGTCGAGGTGACCGGCCCGCAGGAAGCGGTCATGGCCGTGAATCCCGGAGGTGATGCATGAAGTACCCAGCCCTTTTGATCCTT
The DNA here is from genome assembly GCA_964473545.1 of uncultured Planctomycetaceae bacterium. Lineage (GTDB taxonomy): Bacteria > Planctomycetota > Phycisphaerae > Phycisphaerales > Zrk34 > CAYWKS01. Next base: position 3,666 of record CAYYPN010000227.1, on the reverse strand, counting down.
GCCGCGATGTTGATCCTCCCGGCTACGGTGTTGGCCCAGGATGCCCCGACGCAGGTTTCCGGGGGACAGGCTCACAGTTCGTCGCTGTACCTCACGCCCTCGTCGGGCACGCAGTACAACGACCGCGGCCAGGTCGTCAATCCGTACATGCAGCAGACCAGCTACGCCGCGGTGACGCTGCCCGAGCCGCGCCGGTTCGCCGTGCATGACCTGGTCACCATCATCGTGCGTGAAGCGTCCAGCGCGACCGTCGAAGGCGAGCTGAGCACGGAGAAGGAAGTTTCGATGGACGGGAAGGTCACGGCGATGATCGACCTGCTGCAACTGCTGGAGACGCGCGTCGACCCGGCGCCGCTGGCCTCGGGCAGCCCCGGCGTCAACCTCGAGTACGACCGCGAGTTTGAAGGTGAAGGCGACTACGCCCGCAAGGACGAGGTGATCACCCGCCTGACCGGCCGCGTCGTCGACGTCAAGCCCAACGGCACGCTCTCGCTCGAAGCCCGCACCGACATCCGCAATGACGACGAGGTCATGACGATCAAGGTGACCGGCTACTGCCGGGCCGAGGACGTCGCGGTCGACAACACGATCCTCAGCACACAGATGTACGACCTGCGTGTGCTCAAGCAACACGAAGGCGAGATCCGCAAAGCCAGCAAGAAGGGCGTCATCACAAAGGTTCTGGAGTTCCTGTTCAACTTCTAACCCGGTGAAGGTGAATCCGACGCTGCACGGGATGATCGCAGCGCTAAGCAACAAGGACCACGGATGGTCATGAGAAGTGCACAACCCCAAGCTCGAAGCCCCAAGCCCATGGTCCGACCGATCCTGGTCGTGCTGATGATGCTCGGGCTGTTGTTCGTGCCGCACGCCCGCGCCGTCCAGGTCCAGGACCTGGTCCGCATCAAGGGCTCGGAGTCGAGCAAGCTCGTCGGCATGGGCCTGGTCGTCGGCCTCAACGGCACCGGCGACGGCGGCAAGTTCCTCCCCGCGATGCGACCGCTGGCGGCGATGATGCAAAGGCTCATCGACCCCAACGTTCTCGCGGCCGAACTCAAGGACGCCCAGAACGTCGCCATCGTCTCGATCACCGCCAAACTCCCCGCCGGCGGCGTGCGCGAAGGTGACACCGTCGACATCCAGATCGCCAGCGTCGGAGCCGCCAGCAGTCTCGAAGGCGGGAGGCTGTTCCTCACGCCGCTGTACGGTCCGCTGCCCGGGTCGCCGACCTTCGCCTTCGCGGAAGGCCCGGTCACGATCGAGGATGACCAGACCCCGACCGTCGGCATGATCGACAACGGCGCGACCCTCACCGCAAACGTCGCGGCACGCAACGTCGACCAGTTCGGCCGGCTCACCCTCGTCATCGATCAGCACAACGCGACCTGGCCCATGGCCAACACGATCGCCACGCTGATTAACGACCTGATGGCCCCGGACGCCCCGCCGATCGCCGCCGCCGTCGACCAGAAAAACATCGTCATCCAGGTCCCCCCGCGCGAGCAGCGCTACCCCGCGTCGTTCATCGCCCAGGTGCTCGAAATTCAACTCGACCCCACGCTGGTGCGAACCGAGGCCCGCGTGGTCATCAACGAGCGCACCGGGACGATCGTCATGACCGGCGACGTGGAAATCTCGCCCGTCGTCATCAGCCACAAGGGCCTGACCATCACCACGATCACGCCCGAGACCCCGCCCACGCCCGAGGCGCCGCAGGTCGAGCGGCAGGAATTCGTCGGGCTCGACCCGTCGCGGCGCGGCGGGGCGCGGCTGGCCGACCTGCTCGCCGCGTTCAACCAGTTGAAGGTCCCCGCGGCAGACCGCATCGCCATCCTCAAAGAGATTCACCGTACGGGCAAGCTCCACGCCAAGCTCGTGTTGCAGGACTGACAGACATGATGAATGCCATCAGCGACATCATGAACCTCGACTCGGCTCCGATGAGCCAGGTCCAGAGCGCGCCGACCGGCGACGAATTCGCGCAGATGTTGCGGGAGGCCGGCAACCACGACGACCAGGCCCGCGAACAGGCGGAGAAGCTCATCGGCATCGCGCTGTTCCTGCCGCTGTTCAAGCAGATCGGCAAGAACCCGTTCCGCACCGACCTCATGCACGGCGGGCGGGGCGAAGAAGCCTTTACCCAGCAGTTGCACATGAACCTGGCCGACCGCATGGGCCGGCGCATGGGTGGCGACCTGGTTGACGCGGTCGTCGACCGGCTCCACGGCCGAAAGGTGGACGTCAATGGATAAGCAGTGGGACATGTTGGAACGTTACCTGCACGAGCTGATCGAGGTGCATCAGTCGATGCTCTCGCTGGTGCAGCGTAAACGCGAGGCGGTCCGTCAGGCCAAGCCCGCGGTGGTCAGCGAATGCACCGAGCGCGAGAACGAACTGGTCAAGCGCATCGGTGCGATCGAAACCGAGCGCCAGAAGGTGGCCGCTGAACTGACGCGCCTGCTCGACGCCGGGGCGACCGAGCCGATGCGGCTGGCCGATCTGGCCGAGCGGGTCGACGAGCCTCGGCGCGGGCGGTTGCTGGTGTTGCATCAGCAGTTGATGGACGTGATGCAGACGCTGCGGCGCGAGTCGGCGATCACGCGACAGGCGATGGAGGGGTTGCTCAACCACGTGCAGGGCATGGTGCAGATGTTGGTCCAGACCGTTGGGGGCGGCGGGACGTATGGGCGCCGTGGTCGCGTGAATGCGGCTGCGGCTGTTGTCAGTTCGTTTTCCACGACGGTGTAACAGGAGACTCATGACGTGTCGTTAACGAGCGCACTTGGCATCGCGAGAACCGGCCTGGCCGTCAACCAGGCTGCGTTGGAGGTGGCGGGCAACAACCTCGCCAACGCCGCCAACGCCGGTTATACGCGCCAAAGCGCCCACCTCGCCGCCGGTTCCGACGTCAAGGTTCAGCAGGGCCTGTTCGTCGGCACCGGTGTGCGCCTGCAGGAGATCGTTCGCAACGTCGACGCCGCCCTCGAATCGCGCCTCCGCTCGGCGATCTCCGACGAAAACGCCGCCCTCTCCGAGTACGAACTGCTGGCCCAGATCGAATCGATCCACAACGACCTGGCGGGCACGGGCCTGTCGAGTCGGCTGGATGAGTTCTTCAACGCCTGGAGCGAACTGGCCAACGATCCGTCCGAGCCGTCGCTGCGGACGCTGGTCGTGCAGGAAGGCTCGAGCCTGGCCGCGTCCATCCAGAGCATGCGCAAGGACCTGGTTGATGCCCGCAACCAGCTCGATGAAGGCATCCGCGGCCAGACGATGCAGGCCAACTCGCTGCTGGAACAGATCGCCACGCTCAACGGCAAGATCGCCGTCACCGAAGGCGGCGCCGGCGGGGCCAACGCCATGCGCGACCAGCGCGACCAGCTCATCAGCAAGCTGTCCGAGTTGATCGACATTTCCACGGTCGAACAGTCGACCGGTTCGACGGATGTATTCCTGCACGGCGTGCCCCTGGTTTCGGCCGGCACCAGCCACGGGATCGAGGTCGACTTCTCGACCAGCACCGGCGGGAACGAGTTGGACATCAAGCTGCGGGTCGCGGAAAACGGCGCGTTCCTCCGGGCCGACAGCGGCAAGATCGGCGCGCTCATCGAAGCTCGCGAGCAGCACATGGTCCCCGCCCTCGAGGCCATGGACAATTTTGCCGGG